>CASEJM010000001.1 GCA_949288265.1 uncultured Pseudomonadota bacterium
TATGGCGAAATTGGTAGACGCGCTGGATTTAGGTTCCAGTGGGGCAACCCATCAGAGTTCAAATCTCTGTACCCGCACCAAAATTTCGATTTTTTTAATATACTGGGTAATTACGCGGGAAAGATGGGTCAGGTCGTTTTAAGTCTGACTTTACACCGCATGCTGCAACTGCGAACGTAGAAACTAATAAGATACTTAGAATAATTTTCTTCATATTATGATTATAACTCTTTCTTTTATTTGAAGTCAAATTTTTTGAGTCGGAATTCAGTCCTGTTTATTTATGGTGGTATGTGGTTTTAAAATTCTTTTGTGTAATTAATCAAAAGGAGAAAGAATTATGTATCATAGTAATGGAAATTATGAAGCTTTTGCTAACCCCATGCCACCAGCAGACGCAATAAAAAAATCAGCGTATATAATTGGTGGAGGCTTAGCTGGTCTATCCGCCGCAGTTTTCATGATACGAGACGGTAAAATGAAAGGTAATAAAATTCATATATTTGAAGAGTTACCAATTGCCGGTGGAAGTATGGACGGTATTTTGAACCCTGCACGCGGTTATATAATTCGTGGCGGACGCGAGATGGAAGCCCACTTTGAGACGTTATGGGATTTATTTAGATCAATTCCTTCGTTGGAAAACCCTGATATTTCGGTTTTAGACGAGTTCTATTGGTTAAATAAATCGGATCCAAGTTTTTCTCACTGTCGCGCCATAGAAAAACGTGGTAAGCGTATGAAAGATGATGGCAAGTTAACGCTGACACCGAAAGCTATTAGAGAGTTGATTGATTTGGCCTTAACGCCGGAAGAAAAATTACAAGACGTTCAAATTGACCAAGTTTTTACAGAAGAATTTTTTGAATCAAATTTTTGGTTATATTGGGCGACTATGTTTGCGTTTGAAAAATGGTCAAGTGCTATGGAAATGCGAAGGTATATTTTACGCTTTATTCATCATGTCGGTAAGTTGGCTGATATGTCTGCGCTAAAATTTACTAAATATAATCAATATGAGTCTTTGATAACTCCATTGGTGCGCTGGTTGGAAGAACGTGGAGTAAAATTTCATTTTGATACAACAATAGCGAATGTAATAGTTGATTGTAAACCGAATAAAAAAGTCGCGAAAAAGTTAGAAATTATAAAATCCGGTCGAAAAAAAGAAATTAATTTAAGTCCAGATGATTTAGTTTTTGTAACTAATGGTTCTATTACAGAAAGTACGACTTATGGTGATAACAATACTCCTGCAGATACCAGACATGAACTGGGGGCCAGTTGGCAGCTGTGGAAAAATATGGCAAAGCAGTGTAAAGAATTTGGGCGACCAGAAAAATTCTGTGAAAATATACCGGCGGCAAATTGGGTTATGTCCGCAACGATAACGTTAACAGATGATACGGTCGTTCCATATATTGAGAAAATATGTAAGAAGAACCCGCATAGTGGCTCTATTGTCAGTAGCGGCCCTGTAACCATAAAAGATTCTAATTGGTTTTATGGTTTTAGTATTTCTCGTCAACCGCATTTTCGTAGTCAGAAACCAAATGAGATAGTTGTTTGGACGTACGGCTTGCTTTCTGATACCAACGGCAATTATGTAAAGAAAAAGATAGCCGATTGCACAGGGGCAGAATTGTGCGCAGAGTGGTTATATCATATCGGAGTTCCAGAATCACAGATAGAAGATATCGCGCATAACCGTTCTAATACAGTTCCGTCACATATGCCGTATATTACTACGTATTTTATGCCACGTGCGCTGGGGGATAGACCGTTGGTTGTACCAAAAGGTTCTGTAAATTTAGCTTTTATCGGTAATTATGCAGAAACAGAAAGAGATACAGTATTCACTACGGAGTATTCTGTTCGTACTGCAATGGAAGCAGTTTATACTTTACTGAATATTGATCGTGGTGTTCCGGAAGTATTTGATTCTTGTTTTGATGTACGTATGTTATTACAAAGTATATATTATTTAAACGATAGAAAGAAATTAAATGATATAGATGTGCCATGGGTTTTAAAGTTACTGGAAAAGCAAGGGGTAAAAAAAGCAAAAGGTACATATTTAGAAGAGTTGTTAAAAGAAGCAAAGTTGGTATAAAGAAGCCACCCGAAAGGGTGGTTCTTTAATGAACAAAGCGTCCAAATTCTTCTGGTGACAGCTTGGCAAATTCCGCGACTTTGGAAAGAGTGTTGCCAGATGGCCAGTGTGGTTTACCATACTTTGATACGCGTTTACTTTTGTTAAAAGCAGTAGGGTCTAGGCCGCAAGCTTTGGCAAGACCAGAGCAACTTAAACCCATTTCAGCGGCAATTTTATCAATTGCTGCCCATATATGACTATGTGTCATAATTCTTTCCCCGTGTTTTTTAGGACTATGTTCTATATATGGTTGAATTATGAATATATTTCTATTAAAAGTACAGAAGTAAAGATTCCTATGCTATGGACGTTTTTATAATTACAACGTTTAGCTATACAAACAAAGAAATAAAATTCCGTTTTTGATAAAAATATTAAA
>CASEJM010000002.1 GCA_949288265.1 uncultured Pseudomonadota bacterium
GGGTCAAAATTTTGGTTGGGGCAGCTGGATTCGAACCAACACTGACGGAGTCAGAGTCCGGAGTTCTACCATTAAACTATGCCCCAACGTGCGCCACATTATATATTGCTCTTTCCCTTTTTGCAATTAATTTTTTACGGCATTTAAAAAAAGACCTAAGAAAAAACAACTATTTTTATTGAAACTTCTTCTTGCTATGATACGCTTAAATTTGACGGGATAATTAATAAGGAGATTGCATGTCTGCTAGCAAAAGTTCTTTTCATTCATTAAAAATTTTCTCTTTTTTGTTTATTATGTCTATATGGACCGCGGCAATGGCGTCAGAACAAATAATTGTTGCGACGGGCGAGATTTATAACATAGATAAAGATACAAGTTATATAGAATATCAGAACGAAGACTTAAATGGTGCCGTTGTGTCGGTTAGTGGTATTCTTAATGTTAATGGACCTGCGTCGTTTAGAAAAAATAACGGAAATATGGGTGGGGTAATTTATAATGAAGGTACTGTTTCCATTATTACTAGTTTAAAGGATGATTATTCTGTCTTCGGAGACAATACCGCAAATATGGGTGGGGGCGTTATTTATAATGCTGATACCGGTAAAATAAGTGAAATTTCTCATGTATTATTTCAACGTAACCAAGGAGAATCGGGCGGGGTAATTTACAATTCTAATTCGACAGGTAGTACAGGTGGCGGAAATATTAGCAAAATTGCTAATGGTTCGTTTATCGAAAATTCTGCTGGTGCAAATCAAGGTGGTGCGATTCGGAACCAAGGTAATATCGATAACATAGAAACAGTAGATTTTAGAAATAATACCGCAGGAGATGGAGGGGCAATAAATAACGAAAATTTTGGAACGATTGGGGCAATTGTTAATACTTCTTTTAACAGTAATTATGCTTTAACCGGTGAAGTTAAAAATGGTGGCGCAATTTCTAATGCCGGTACAATTAAATCGATTACTAGTTCAAATTTTGTTGGGAATCGTGCAGGCAATTTAGGTGGTGCTATTTATAATGCTGAAAATGCCGTAATTAATTTTAACGGCGATAAAAATATTTTTTCTGGTAACTTTGCCGGAGGAAAAGCAAATGATATTTATAATGATGGACAAATAACAATTGAAGAAGGCGTAACAATAATAGGTGGCGGAATATCTGGGAAAGGTGTTTTAAATATTGATGAAGGGGCTACCTTAAGTATAGGTACGACAACTTTGCAACAAGGTACGCTTAATCTAGATGGGGTATTGTCTGCAACAATAGTTAATGAAGCCTCTTTTGGAAAGATTGATGTTGATAATATAAATGTCGGTCAAAATGGTAAGTTTGATTTAAGTTTGGGGGCTGCGGGTACTTATGATTTTGGTGTGTCTCTTGGTTTGAATAATATAGATTATAACGATTCGATATATAATATTTCTGTAAATGATACAAATATTATTGTTAAGACAAAAACGATAGACGAAATAGTTTCTGATTCAAATATTTCTTACGATGCGGCGGCTGTTCTTATTGGTTTGGCGAATAGCTCAAATTATTCTATGAATATTGCCTCGTTAAATGCTCAAGCAGAGTTATTAGACGGCGATAAAGAATATATCGAAACCGAAGCCGCAAAAATTCTTGGCGAAGAAAATCCGGTTGCACAGTCGGTTGCTTTTACTATTCAGAATCAAATTTTTTCAATAGCTTCATCTCGTATGAATGGTGGAGTAATTGGCAGGGGATTTGAAAAGGAAAAGAATGTTAATTATGGAATATGGGCTCAGGGTTTAAGAAATAGAATAAAGTATTCTGATGCTTTTTCAGGTGATACTAATGGTATTTCTGTTGGGGCTGATACATTGATATCAGGAAAATATACTTTGGGTATAGGTTATGCAAATAATAAGACTGATATTGAATCCAATACGCGAGAAACAGAAATTACAAGTAATATATTATTTATGTATGCTCAATATAAGCCGTCTAAATGGTATATAAATGCTGCGTTAAATTATGTAATGTCTAATTATAGTGAAAAGACGACCGCGTTTGGGATGATTGTTAATCCAGAATATAATGTTGATTCGTTTGGCGGACAGATTGTTACTGGTTATAACGTTTTTGCTGGTTTAACGCCAGAATTAGGTGTTCGTTATTTACAACTTTTACAGGATGATTACAATAACGGTTTTGCAAGTATTGACGCTGTAAATACTAATTATTTAACCGGGGTTGCAGGTTTAAAGTACGCGTTTACAATTGAAACGGAAGGGCGTTTACATATCAGACCAGAAGTTAAAGCAATGGCTACATATAATTTCATTTCTGAAGACGCTACAACAACTGTTACAATTCCAGGGGTTGTTCCTTATGTTGTTACTGGTGAAAATATTTCTAAATTTGGCGGGGAATTAGGTATAGGTTTATCGGCAATGTATAATGAATGGATATTTTCAATAAGCTATGATTTAGATTTACATGAAGATTATACGTCACAAACAGGAATGTTGAATTTTAAGTATATCTTTTAAAAGAAAGTTGATTGGTTAAGATAATTAAAAAACCCGCATTTGCGGGTTTTTTAATTGTTCGTAAAATATACTTTGCGTTGTGCTTCTGATATAGATTCCATTGAATCAAATATTTTTGAAGCAGCGGATTCATCTGCAGGTGCGTTACTTGATGAATTTGTGTAATCAGCCCCGTTTAATACAATTATACGGCTGGGGGTAATATCACTTCCGCTACATTCAATATAATATTTTGACGGATCATAATATTTACCATAGCATTTACCATTTACTGTTGCGACATAACCATATTCTGACAATTTATCACAAGTTGGTTGAGCCCCATAGGTTATTTCACCGTTTTCAAGGTATTCGTCAACATTATCTAAAATCCCGTTGCACCACACGCGTACGTATTCGCCATTTACAGACGCCATCGCACCATTACCGGTCGTTTTTCGCACACCAAAGCAATCACCGTTTAATACATTCGTATCAAAATCTTTATTTATGTTTGTTCCCTTAGAAATTTCTTCGCGCCCCATTGCAACTGGTACGTATTCGTCGGTCAACAATGCTTCTGGGCAGATCATTTTCATGCCCCAACAACCGGTCCCACTGTCCCATAATTCACTATCATAACCTGCGCCCATTGTGGCATAACAATCCGTTGGGTCAAGCTTACACACAGTTGGTTGTTCCCACCAAGGAATAGATGCACCAAAAGCTGCAGGAAATAAACTTAAACATATTATTGAAGTAGTAATTATTTTTTTCATCTTTTTCTCTTATGATTAAATTTTAACAAAAATTTTTTTCTAAGGCAAGAGTACATATTTATGTTCCTGTATCGGTGTTTGTTCCTGTATCGGTATCTGTACCCGTATCAGTTGTTGGGGGTTCCGTAGTTGTATCTTCTTCCTCTTCTTCTGCTTCTTCAACGGTCATATCTGCGCAATAACCCCATTTAGTGTTAGCACCGGTTTCATCATAGAAATATTTAAATAACTTATGCCCAGTTTTATCGTGTAAATCATCCTCGCCGTCTTCGTCGTTTGGATCATTGGCTTTTTCATTTACCCATTGAGTATCTACCCAAGTTCCACCAAGACGGTCGCATTCTGCAGAAAGTGCTTTAGCCATACTAACTTTAACAGAGTCCATGACAATATTAACATCTTCTAGGACGTTTGTCGGAATTGTCTTTTTACCAGTTGTGATATCATCATAATCAGAAGGTCTGACACAAACTTGTGTCGCATATTTTACCATTTTTTGGTATAAACTTCCTACATAATCTTCACCGCAATCTGTGTCGACTTTTTCACCGATTTCGCCACCTTGTGGCGCAGATGTACCACCAGGACATAATGAATCTGACGGACATGTTAAACATCTATTACCCAGTGTCGGGGTGCCACTATATACCCATTTGTTTTCAGAGTTTTTAATCGCCATATAATAACCAAAGTTACAAGATGTATATTTTTTCTGTGTGGGGCAGGAATATCCGGTTTCGGATATAGGGGGTACAACAGGATTTGTCGTACCTGAGGTTGAATTATCCCACTGCGATTGATTGCAATAATAATTAGAGGCGTATATTGCGTCGCCTGGTGCATAAACGCGACATGCATACGGGTAAGAATGAATGCTGTCGTTACTTGGCACGGTGCACATGTCTGCAGCAAAAGCTACTAATAAATCATGACACTCTGCGGCAATTTTTTGATCAGTTATATCGTGCATAGCCGTAAGTAACAGCTCTAAACCATTACTGTTTGGATCACCGTATAAGTTACTGCACGCATATAATTTTTCTTTGCATAGTTCTTCGGATAATTCTAAACGTGATCCTAATAACAACTCTTCTTTTACATTACTAAAGTCTTTTAACGATTCGCTTTTTTCGTCATAACAGGCGTTTACTACATCAAGGCATTCATTTTTTACGTTACGTATTTTTTCTTGCTGACCTTGATAAATTTCAACAATTGCTTGACGGACGAATTCTTCCCAGACTTCGTCTGCGATGTCTCGACAGGTTTCCAAACCACGTTCTGCAAAAATTTTTTTATTATTTAATTCAGCAACAATTAAACGATTCGTTGCGTTAGTTAGAACATCACCATCTAATGAAATTTGATTACCTAATTGATAGAATTCAGCAGAATAAATCGGTTCGCCTGTATCTCTATTTAAATAAAGCCCCGTTATGTCTAGACAATGTACGTAATCTGGACCACAGGCAGTTTCTGCTGTAATATCAGTACGAACTTGTGCAATACATTCATTGATGGATTTGGAATTATGAGCATTGTAATTTTCTAAACGAGTCACATTCATTTCTC
The DNA here is from genome assembly GCA_949288265.1 of uncultured Pseudomonadota bacterium. Taxonomy (GTDB): domain Bacteria; phylum Pseudomonadota; class Alphaproteobacteria; order Rs-D84; family Rs-D84; genus Enterousia. The sequence goes on from CASEJM010000002.1 coordinate 4,862, forward strand.
GTTCAGTTTCCCTTATAGTGCTGTTTGCTTTAACAAGCTGACCGTCAAGCGCATTTAGTAAAGTAGAACAATCATTTTCTATATACATTCCATAGGCTGACGTAACCATATTTAATGTTGATGACGATGGGCATTGTTCTGAAACTAGATTTACACATTGAGAATGAACTGCGTTATATAAGGCCTCACCAGTAAGGTTTGCTATATTCTGACCTGACGCTAAATCAGTTGTTGCCCATATTTGATTTATATCACCTGCAATGTCCAATGTGCCAAGTGTTGATAAAGCTTGATTTTTTGAAGAAGATAAAACTTCTTTTATACCAGCTAGTTGTTGCGAAGATGCAGACATATCTTCTATCATTGCCAGTTCACCTTCACTTGCGCTAAGCATAGCGTTTACTTCTTCTGCTGTTTTGGGTATAACTTCTATGTTTAAGTTTTTAAAGTCTTGCAACTGTCCCGAAGTTTGTGAAAGTGCGCGTTCTCTTTCTTGTACGTCTGTTAGACGAGAAGAACAAATGCAACGTCTATAGGTGTCGTTGGCCGTGGCACAGAATTGATCCATACATGTAAAATATGCATTCCTACAAGCATTATATCCAGCACCAAAAGTATTTGTCGCCGTAGAAGAGGAAAGACTTGTTGCGCGTGCGCTTGATGTATTAGTTGCTGCACGTGCCGGTACATTTGAACTGCGAACCACTGTGTTAGTTGTTGTCGCACTTCTTGGTGAAGATGTGACACTTTTTGAATTTACTGCATTTCTTGCAAGCGTTGCAGAACGGGTGCTTGTATCTTTTTTGGTATTGTTTTGCACCGTCTTTGCGCTCAAAGAAGATCTGTTAACGATATTATTTGAATCCGTTCGAGATATTATATTTGATTTCGTTGCTGTTTGTTGCGGCGTTTGAATTGTTGAACTTGAACGTGTACTTGTTCGTGCAATGACTGTATTCGTATCCGATGAGTTAGTTGTTTGTTCCCTATTAACAGAGTCTGTTCCACGAACAGCAGCATCGACATTCGCGATGCCGATGCAACACGCCATTATTGTAAAGAACAATATATTCCTCATACTTCTTTAATATATAAATAAATGATAGCAAAAATATATTTTTATGAAAAGCAATATTTAATCTTTTTATGGGTTCTTACTAATAAAAAACCCGCTAATGCGGGATCAATTAATTATTTTCGTTATTGGCAGTGTCATTTTGACCACGTACACGTTCAACGAATGTAATACGTCCTTTGTCAAGATCGTATGGGGTCATTTCAACGCGAACGTGTTCACCGACATTAACCCATATGCGCGCTTTACGCATTTTACCGCATACTGTTGCTAAAATTTCATGTCCGTTTTCTAATTTTACTCGGAACATGGTATTAGGCAGTTTATCTTCCACAACACCACTAAAAACGATTACGTCGTCTTTTGCCATATATTATCCTATGTATTTACTTAAAAAAAGTTCGCTGACTATGATATTCTTTCATCAAATAAAAAGCAAGTTGTTTTTATATGCTTGCACATCGGGAGGACATTTGATAAAATTATATGTAAATATATAGGGTAGGATGGGATTTATGAAACTAAAAATTTTTGTGGTTTTGTTAAGCTTTTTGCCAAGTTTTGCTATCGCTGCGAGTCGCGGTGATTCTGCTGTTCGTATAGGCGTTAATCGTGTTTCTCAGGCTGCGATACATTCGGCAAATATGTCTCCTAATTTATCAAATAATTCTAGCGTTAATACAAGTGTTAGTGGCTCTACATTTTTGGATAGTACAAGCGATGATGAAGAAGAAAAGGAAGAAACTTTAAATCAAAGTTGTCGGGATGCATATCGTGCTTGTATGGATGAATTTTGTTTGTTGGATGAGTCAGAAGGTAATCGTTGCGCTTGTTCTTCTAATATTAATCAATCAAAGTCTTTGATACAGGAAATACAAGATATTCAAGAAGAGGCTGATTTGCTTTATACAGAAGGTGTAGAAAAAGAACAACTGGGGGCTCAGGCTCGTTTGGTTTTTGGTGAAAGTGAGGAAGCTAAAAAAAGTTCTCGCTTATCAGGTATCAGTTTTGCTGATTGGATAAATAGCGGTGAAGAAGTCAGTTTGGGTACGGACAGCGACATTGGTGATCCTTTATATGCAATGGCGTCGGAATATTGTGCTGATAGATTATCTGCTTGTGGTAGTGACGCAGAAATGGAAGAGTTTTTATATGCTCGTCAAATTGTGCAAGATTGTAAAAATTTTGAATCTTACTTAAAAGATCAAAAGTCAATCGCAGAATCCAATAAACGTACGGCAGAGGCAGCGGTTCGTCAAGCACGCTTACAAATGTTGGATACGACTAATAAGTATAATCGTGGTGAATGCTTATTGGCATATCGTTCTTGTATCGCGGACAAGGGCGGATGCGGGGTAAACTTTGAAAATTGCTTAGACGAAGATTTGCTGGCTCGTCGTGCCAATGCTTGTGAAAACGTTTTGGATCAATGTATGGCTGTTCGTGAATATGTATTAAAAGATTGGGAAGAAGAAGCGGTAAGCGTTTTAGCAGAAGCTGAAAAGTACGCAGATAAAAATGCGCGCGCTACATGTCTGGCAAGAATACAGTTATGTTTAGAAGACAGTTGTTCTACAAGTACTAATTCAGCTTGTTTGACAGATGTGAAGGTTGCGGCTGGGATATGTCCTGTTATTGATGAATGTGAAAGCATGATTCCCGGCATAAAATCAGTTGTAAACGATAAGTTGGGATATTTGCGTACGCAGTTTTGCCAGAATGATATAGATGCTTGTTTGCGTGATAAGTGTGGTGAAAACTTTAATGCGCCAGAATGCGTCGGCAAAGGGGCCAGAGAAATCGCAGAGCTGTGCCCGCAAAGTATGTTTCCTTCGTGTAAGAATGAAAGTCAGTTCGAGATAATTGTACAGGCGGCTTTATTGCAAATGGATTACCAAATGTTGCAAGGTTGCTTAAATTATTTTAGTGAACAATTGGGAACTGTTTGTGGTACAGATATGTCTTGTTTGCCAACAGATACTCAGATTATTTCTTTGATTAAAGTACCTGATACTCAGGAGGGGTTAGCAACCTTAAGGGAGTCTGTTCGAGCAAATACAGAAGTTGCTGTTAATGAATTCTTTGAACAGTTTGAAAAAGATAAAACAGTTGCGGCTTGCCAGGACAGTCAAAAACCGGCGGATCAAAAAAGTTTAGGTGATAGCGTGTTTAATAGCGCAAAGATGATCGCTCAAATCAGCGCAGAAAATCGTGCTATGCGTGAACTAGAATCTAAAATAGCAGAGTTGTCTCGTCAGCAAGATTTAGAAGAAGCTGAGGAGAATTGTTATAATACCTATCAAGTTGAAACGCCTGAAAAGTCAAGTAAGAATTATAGTTACATACGCAGTGTTTCGTTTGAACCGGCTTTACGTAATTGTCATGTCTGCCGTATGCAACAAGTTTGTGAAACTGGTGGGCAGTCAAAAGGAACTGCGGGTTTACAAGGGTTGGCTGGTGGTTTGGCGGCTGGTGCCTCTGCAGGTACGATGGTATCACCGGGTTGGGGAACGGCAATAGGTGCTGTCGTTGGTGGCGTTGGCGGGCTTTTTGCGGGGCGTAGTGCTGGTGGCAAGCAAGAATTTTGTCAGGAAATTGAAAGTTGCGAAGATATAAATATGTAGTCTTTAGCTATCATATATATCGGGGGAAAACATAATGAAAATAAAAATGATATTTGGCTCATTTATTGGTTTATCTTTGTTTGTAGTTGCTTTTGAATCTTATGCGTTAACAACTACTACTAATAATAGGCAAGCGGCAATACAACAAGGTACAACCGTAAGGAAAAAAGTTGAGGCAACCGGTTTATATGATCAGTCTTGTTATGATGCATATTTTAGTTGTATGGATCAATTCTGTATAACGGAAAATGCAAGTGGCGGCGCCTGTAATTGTAGCGATGATATTGTTGAGTATGATAAAGAATTAAAAGAAATTCAGGATATGTTAAATGAAGCAAAACGTATTGCTACGGAAGAAGTTGAACGAGTTAAAGCCGGTGCAGATGCTGATATAATTTTTACTGGGGAACGTCGTTATGATGCAGACGGTAATATTTTGGCGGAAGGTGAACTGACAGAAGAAGAACAAAAAGCACAAAAACGCGCTGATTTATTAGCTTTATTTAACACTACTTCGTACAGCACAGAAGACATGTATACTTCTCAAACTACTACGGTTAATATCGCAGACCTTATAGGTAGTGAACTTTACAAAGCTGCTGATAATTTATGTTTGGGGCGTATACCAGATTCTTGTGCAGGTGACATCAATTTTTTGCAACAATTATACTCTCGTCAAATTTCATCAGATTGTTTGGGATATAAAAATTCATTGGCTCAGCAGAGAGATAAAGCCAAAAATGAATTGGCGACTGCGGAAGCAGAAGTGAGATTGGCTTTGCAAGAAAGTTTTGAAACCGCCAATAAGTATGATTTGGGACAATGTATGGTAGAGTTTAGGAAGTGTATGTTGACAGATGATGCATGTGGTGATAATTGGGAAAATTGCGTTTCAACAATAGCTATGGAAAATATGCAAAATAATGCGGCAACTAGCACAGCTGGAACGACTGTTGAAACAGTGGATACGTATGATATAACAACATCAACTATGAATATTTTGAACACAAAGAGACCTATTTGTGAAAATGTATTGGATCAATGTGTGGCAGTTCGTGATCAGGTTTGGCCAAATTTCTTAAGAGAGGCTGCGCCAACGATTAAGGTTGCGGAAAGTCAGGCGGAATCAAAATTTCGTCAGTCTTGTTTAACGAATATTTCTAATTGTATTCAAACTGCTTGTCGTGATGATATAGCAGGTAAGGGTATAGCTACTATGGACGCGTGTTTATCTCGTCCTGAAATGGCGCGAAGTTTTTGTAAGGTTGAAATTGATCCTTGTGAACGTATGGAACCTTTAATTTGGGGCTATGTTGAAGATAAGTTGGCCGCAATGCGCGTAGATGCTTGTACTCAAGAAGTAAAAGACTGCTTTACTGCGGATACCCGCTGCGGGACGAATTTTGAAAACTGTATAGGTATGGATTATGATTATATACATGATATTTGTCCTATAGATAGTTTAGTTGTATGTAAAGCTAATAATCCGAACTTTTCTATGGATGATCTTGACAGTATGTTAATGGGTTTGTATTTAAATATTGATAACGCCCTGATGGATCAGTGTCAGAATTTAGTTGATCAGAAGATGGCAGAAATTTGTGGTAGTACCTCTGATTGTAATCGATTTGCTTCAGATGATATAATCGGAACAAGTTCTTTACGGTCACAGAAAGATGGTACGACCTATCGTGTAACTGGGATGATTTCGTTTGGTAGCATAAAAATGGGGGATGCTACTGGAACTACAAAGATAGAAGATGAAGATGGAGGAACTATTTTCTTAGATTCTGGTGAAATAGGTGTTTCTGAGTATATAGAAAAAATAAAAAAGAATAACATAGATGTTTATAATGCTGAAGGTATTATTTCTTCAATAGAAGAAGAGTTGAATAACATTGCCGGCACAATAAATCGTACAATTGATATGATAGAAAGTGACCCAGAGATACAATACTGTATAAATGGTCGTGGCTTGGAACAGATTACTGGTGAAAAGGGGGCAAAGACGAAAGGGCGCTTCCCAAATTTGTTAAATCAAGTAAAAATGCAGATAGCGGTTGCCGCGTTGCGTCAGGCACAGGATAATTATAATAAAAAATTAAGTTACGAAATTGCTGAGGCAACTAAAAATGCATCTACTGATTTAGCACAGTATATGTGTCAAAAAATAGCTGAAAATGGTGGCGCAGGTGGTGGTGATATAAACCCATCGACACCGTTAACCCCGCCGTATGCTATTAGTTATGATGTTGGTTCAGGGTTATCAACTGAGGATTTAGCAAAAGGTGGTGCGGGGGTTCTGCAGACAGATGGGGTAACATTTAAAAACAGTGGTTACCTTGGCGGGTCAAGTATGAAAAATGGCGGTTTAACGAAAACTATACGTGCAATATTTAGTCGTGATACAAGAACTTGCCATATATGTACCCAGACTTCAAAGCAAGATTGTAAAACAACTGGTAGTAGTAGCTGGTTCCACAATAATAGAAATACAAGTTGTACAACCGAAGTATCCGATGAAATATGTGAAGATATTGTTATGTAAATAAATACAGCCCGCTTTATAGCGGGTTGTTTTATTGATAAATAAATTCCTAGACATTTAATAAGTTAAATATGATATTATTATCACGTAAACAAACAAAAGGGAGTAATATATGAAAAAAATTTCTATACTGGCTGTTGTTGGTGCGTTATTTGCTGGAACCGCAAGTGCCGGCTTTCAACCGAATAATCCTACCCCAAGTGTACGTGGTGGTTTTGTTGGCGGAACAGAGACTATTGTCACTGTTAAACAGGTAAAGGAAATGCGTGACGATGTTCCTGTTATAGTTCAGGGAAACATCTTGCAACGTATGGGTGATGAAAAGTACTTGTTTGAAGATTCTACAGGCTCTATAGCAGTAGAAATTGATGACGAAGATTGGCGCGGGCAAACCGTTAGTCCGTCTGATAATGTAAAGTTATATGGCGAAGTAGACGCAGGATTATTTAAAACTGAAATAGATGTCGATTACGTTGAGAAAATGTAATTGATTATCATTAAAAAAACACGCCTTGTTATTTGGCGTGTTTTTTTTTATTATCTATTTGTTAGCTGTAATTCTATACGACGATTTTTTTGTAAGCTTTCCGCATCAGTACCAAGAGCAACAGGATGTAAATCTCCGAAACCACTAGGTACCAATCTACGACGAGAAACACCATCTTTTGCTAATTCTGTTGCGACGGCATTTGCACGTAATAAAGATAATTCCATATTGTTAGAGTAGCCACGAGTACCATGTACAACTTGCTTTTTATCTGTATGCCCGTCAACACGTATAATCCAATTAATATTAGTTGGAATTTTTTCTTCTAAATCTTTGATTACATTTGCAATTAAACGTAATTGGTTTTTACCTTCTTGTGACAGCGTATAGGACCCGCTACTAAATAGAATGTCACTTGATATTATGAAACGGTCACCTTCAGGTTGGATGAATGCACCTTCTCCTAAAGCATCTTTTATCGCTTTATAAAATGCAGACTGGTATTGCGCAACGCTGTTTAATTCGGCAACTTTATCCGCCAAAGCTTTATTTAAACGAGTAGACATTTCAACATACTGAATATCTTTTTGATGCGATTCTTCTTCAGCGGCGTCCAGTGCTGCTTGTAATTTATTTAATTGATCCGCTAGCGCCGCACGTTGATCGTTCATTTGATTTTGCAATTCGCGACGTTCTTGTTCTAATTCTGCGGTACGTTGTTTATCTAGTGTTGCTTGATTTAATTTAGTCGTTAAATTTGCAACCTGAGCTTGTAAGTCAACACCTTGGGTCTGTAGTTCAGAAACTTTTGCTTCATAATCAGCAATTAACTCTTCTATACCTACGTTCACTTGTTCAAGTTCGTTAGTTAAATCATTATTATTCGCAGTCAAATTTTCTAATTCAGCGCGAGCTAAGACTAATAAGCGTTTAGCTTCTTCTTCATCAGCACTCATCTGAACGATTCTTTGTGCCTGTTCTTCATTTGTACGTTTTAAATCTGCAACGGTTTTGGCACCAGTGTCTTTATTAAATACACTTGTCGTTGTCCATAAGAATACAAAAACAATCAATAAAAAGATAAGTATTATTACCAGGTTCGAGAATAAATCCACGAATGCAGGCCATGTATTTGTTTTTTCACGAAATCTTATGTTTAGCATTTTTTCCCTCTCGCTTGATTTGTTTTTTCATCAGGCAATTTCTGAAAATGTTTGTTTTAATTCTTTAACACTTTTGTTCAGTTCATTTGTTGCGCTACTTATCTGTGGTAACACAGTCGCAACAGTATCTGTTGCGGCAATGCTTGTATGAGCAGATAAATAATCTTCTAATTCGCGGAATATACCGTTCTGAGCCAGCTGAACCTGCAGTCCAAGAAATCCGATAGTTAAACTGCCGGCCAATCCCATTAAAGAACTTGTAAAAGCCGTTGCCATACCAGATAATGGACGGGTAAGACCGTTTTGCATTGCGGTCATAACCGATTCGTCTGCAAAATTTAAATTGCTTATCAAATCGGCAAAACCACCAACCGTTACAATAAGTCCCCAGAAAGTTCCTAGTAACCCCAAAAATATCAAAGTATTTGTTATATAACGTATAGATTCGCGAGAATCTTCAAATCTTGATAAGATTATGTCTAACATCCCGTTTAAAGTTGCGGCGGATATGCGAACAGGACGGGCACGTAGTATTAAAGCAACAGGGCGAAGCAACCGTGGTGGAAGTTGCGCATTTTTACGTCCTTTAAAATATGCACTGGCCCATTTGTATTCAGGAAGAAGGCGAAACATTTCAACAAAGCATAAACCTATACCAAATATTGTTGTGCCAATTATGATACCGTTAAGCAATATATTGGCGGACGCAATTTGTAAGAATGGGTCATAGAATAATATCAATCCTGCCACCAAAAAGGCGGTAAACAACGCCATTCTATTTAAAGCGCGATGAAATTGATTTGTCATTATTTATAATCTCTCTTCTTTATTATAATGATAATAGTAAACTTTTACAATTTAAGTCAATAAAAGATTATTAATAATTTTAATATATTTATGCAGTAATATTGTGTGTATAGAAAACACTTGATTTTATTTAAAAAATCGCCATAATGTGGGAAGTTCCTGCTAGCAGTAATGGTACTGTTGGCTGTATAAACCAAAGGAAAAAAAATGGCTTATTATGAAAGTGTCTTGGTTTTCCGCCAGGACTTGACCGAACCGCAGGTTAAAGAAAAAGCGGCAAAATACACAGAAATAATCAAGGAACTTGGTGGTGACGTTAAATCCACAGAATTCTGGGGTTTAAAGAACTTAGCTTATATAATTCGTAAAAATCGTAAGGCTCATTACGTTATGTTTAACATTGAATTGTCTGGGGATAAAATTGCAGAATTAGAACGTCGTGCACGTATTGATGAGGACGTTATCCGTTTCTTGAACGTTCGCGTTGCTGCGTTGTCAACAACACCGTCAATAATGATGAAAAAGAATAATGAAGAGGTAGAATAATGGCAGTTCGTGCAGCAATTTATCGTAAAAAATCAAACCCTTTAAAGGGTAAGGTTATAGATTATAAAGATATAAAGACTTTATCTCATTACATTACAGAGCGTGGTAAAATAGTTCCTTCTCGTATCAGTGGCGTTTATCAGAAGGATCAGCGTGCTGTTTCAACCGCGATTAAACGTGCGCGTCACTTAGGTTTATTACCATTCGTTCGTAATAATTTAGGTTAATGGTTACATATTTGGGTTTATCCCTAACTTGAAATAAAGGACAGATAAAATGAAAGTTATTTTGACAGAAAAAATTACTAAACTTGGCAATATCGGTGATACCGTTGAAGTAAAGACTGGTTTTGCGCGTAATTATTTATTACCAACCGGTAAGGCGATGCGCTGGTCTCGTGAAAACGTTGCCTTGTTTGAAGCAAAAAAGGCTGAATTACAAGCTCGTCAAGAAGCGGCCAGAAAATCTGCAGAAGCAAATGTTGATGCGGTTAAGAATGCAAAACTTTATATGATACGTCAAGCAGGTGATACCGGGCAATTATATGGTTCTGTATCAACGCGTGATATTGCGCGTATGCTAAAAGAAGTTGCAAACGTTGCCGTTGAATCAGCTCAGGTTATGTTGGGTGCACCAATTAAATCTATTGGTGTATTCGATACAAAAATTGCTTTGCATCCAGACGTCATTGTTCCTGTGAAAATTTATGTTGCTCAGACACAGGACGAAATTGAAGCTTTGGTTGCAGGCAAAGTTTTGACATTCGGTACAAAAAAATTAGATGAAGAAACTGCTGAAGAAAAAGTAGAAGAAAAATCTGAAGAAAAGACCGAAGAGAAAGAAGAAAAAAAAGCAGAAGAAAAAACTTCTGATGCAGAATAAAAAACGCCCGTTTGGGCGTTTTTTATTTTCCATTTTTATTTGATGAATGTATAATATTTCTTAAATGAAGTTGGAATCAGTTGGGCTTTTAATATCAATGCAACCGTTTGGTGAACGGGATTCAATTGCGCGCGTTTTTTCTGTTGATTTTGGTGTATTATCAGGAATGATGCGTGGTGCCCAATCATCGCGTAGAAATAAACCTCTTATCGGACAAATCGGAACAGTTTCATGGAACGCAAGGTTGGATTCACAATTGGGGACTTTCCATTGGGAGGCGGAAAAGAATTTGTCGGCGTGTCTTATGGGAAATCAAGAAAAATTAAGTTATATGAATAGCGCGTTTTCTTTAATTGCCACATTAGTTCCAGAAAGAGAACAATATAGTCACTTGTATTTAAGTACTGTAGATTTATTAAATAGTTTAAATGGTGACGATGCCAGCGGCGTTTACTTACGTTGGGAAATTTCTTTGTTGGAAGCCTTAGGATACGCATTGGATTTAAAGACGTGTTCTGGTTGCGGTACGCATGATGATTTAAAGTTTTTATCACCCAGAACTGGACGTGCCGTATGCGCAACGTGTGCCAAACCATATATTAATAAGCTGTATAGATTTCCCGTAGATTTAAACGTAACGATGCGTTTCTTAGAGCGAGCTTGTATGGAGCAGGGGACGGAATTGCCGATCGCACGAAAATTTTTAATGAGTTTATAAATTTTATAAAAATATTGATTTATTCCTTGCGCATGGAATTTTTTTTGAGTATTCTATTTCTCGTTCAACAGATAAAGGAGAAAAGCTATGACTTGGACAATCTTGGTTCTAGTAGTTGGTATTCTTCTGTTCTTGTTTGGCGGCATGTTGTTGCCAAAAGGGGACGAAAAAAAACCGTCTGCTGGTAAAATCGTTGCAAAAAAATGTATAACTTTAATTTCTATCATCTTGATTTCAGGCAGCATGTGCCGTCTGTATACACCATTTTATCTGACTGCTGTAAACCCGGCAATCGTTCAAGAAATGGTTAACGGTATGCAGGAACAGCAGCAAGCTGAAAAGAACAAGCAAATTCGTAAAGTTGTTCGTTCTGAAAGTGAACAATTAATGCGTGATGCGCCTGTTTTGGGTAATCGCGATGGTAAGAAGACAATTTATGTATGGACTGACTTCTCTTGCCCATATTGCCGTCGTGTACACGGTGAAATAGAACGTGTATTGGCAAATCGTGATGATACACGTGTAGTTATTAAGAACTTCTCGATCCATGGACCATTGTCTGATTCTCCAGCGAAAGCGGTTATTGCTGCGAAGTTGCAGGATCCTGAAAAAGCAGCTAAGTTGACAAACATGTTAATGACTCGCGAGTTTTATACTCAAGATGATTTGAAAGATCAGTCAAAAGTTGCGGAAAAAGTAGAAGCCAATGTTATGAAAATGGCGAAAGAAGCGGGCTTGGATGTAGATAAGTTGAAAGAAGATATGAAAGGCGAAGTAGTTGCTCGTGAAATGAGAAACGTTCGTGATATGGCACAACGTTTTGAAATTAACGGAACACCGTTCTTGATTATCGGTGAACAGGCTTTCCCAGGAGCAATACCTGCTGATCAAATCGAAGCCGCTTTGGACGAATAAAATTCGTAAAAGCAAAATAAAAAACCGCCAATTGGCGGTTTTTTATTTGTCTTCTAGTATTATGATACCGGGTAAAGAGCGTCCTTCTATGAATTCTAAGAATGCGCCACCTCCAGTAGATACATATGTTATATCGTCTTTGACACCGCATGCAGTTAATGCTGCAACCGTATCTCCGCCGCCAACGATGCTTTCAAGTTTTCCTGCCCGGGTTTGTTCCGCGATTGTTTTTGCTATTTCAAACGAACCATAAGACCATGTTGGTTGCCATTCTGCCATACCTACGGTACCGTTCCATATTACTGTGGCAGCTTCTTTAATCGCTGTTGTGTCACGTTTGGTTGTTGCTTCACCAGCGTCAATAATTATATCGTCATCTTCTATTTCATTAAAATCTTTGTTTGAACGAGATGCCGTTGGAATAAATTCTTTTGCAACACCTTTGTCTAAGGGTAATAAAACTTCGCAACCATTTTCTTTGGCGAATTCTAGGATTTCAAGAGCTGTATTTTTTTGATCTGCTTCATATAAAGAATTCCCGACTTTACCGCCAAGAGCATAATTAAATGTAGTCCCAAGTGCACCACCGATTATTAATTTGTCTGATAATTTTGCAAGGGCCTTTAATACACCTATTTTTGTTGATACTTTGCTACCTGCAACTATTGAAAGTAATGGGCGCTTAGGGTTTTCCATAACTGATGATAAGTGTTCTATCTCTGATGCCAATAATTTCCCAGCATAAGATGGTAAGATTTCCGCTATACCTACTGTACTTGCATGAGCCCGATGTGAAACCGCAAAAGCATCATTTACAAAAATGTCAAATCCATTCGCTAGTTTTTTTGCAAAATCTGGATCGTTTGCTTCTTCACCAGGATAAAAGCGAACGTTTTCAAGTAATACCAAATCTCCGTCTTTCATGTTTTTCATAAATTCTTTGTCTAAACAATCCGGAATTAATGGTATTTTCATATATTCTGCAACAGGAGCCATTGAATATTCCATATTACGAACGCCTTTTGGACGACCTAAGTGTGCGCAAATCGCAATTCGTGCACCCGCAGAACGTAAAGCATTTATGGTTGGCATGCTTTGTTCTATTCTAAAAGAGTCTGTTATTTTTCCATCAACAATTTGTACGTTGAAATCATCGCGTAATAAAACGAATTTGCCACGAAAGTCAACGTTATTGATTGTGCGTAGTTTCATTTTTATTCATCCTTTCTTTTACTGGTTTATAACTTTTTCTATAATGTTCGTTTATACCATATTTATCAATCGCGTGCAAATGATCCGCAGTTGGGTAACCGGCATTTTTATCCCACCCGTACATAGGAAACTTTAAAGATAAGTCTTTCATAATTTTATCCCGAGTTTCTTTTGCAATAATTGATGCAGCGGCTATAGATAATGACTTAGCGTCACCCTTAATTATAGATTGTCCTGTTAAATCTGGCGGCAATTTGTTCCCGTCTATTAGGCAAAACTGAGGCCTACATGTTAGTTTTTTTACTGCTCGTGTCATTGCGGTTAAAGAAGCGCGTAAAATATTCATTTCATCAATTTCAATCGGGCTACATTCGGCAACCGACCATATAGTATTTCTTATTATCCAATCGTATGCTTGACTGCGCATGTGCGGAGTCATTTGTTTAGAATCTCGTATTATTACAGGAATGTCTATATTTAGATTTGGGAAAATTACTGCGGCGGCAACAACTGGACCGCATAACGGACCGCGTCCGGCTTCGTCTACACCAGCAACGATGTTAAAGCCGCAAGCTTTTTCTATTTCAAATGTCGGGTTTGTTTTCATACCTATAAAAATACCACCCTTAAGGCAGTAATAAAATATAAAAATTAAATTGACATACGATCGGCTATCTGTTTTTGTACGTACTCATCTTCGCTGTTATATAAAGGCCATTCACCATTTGCCAATTCTTTCATAGTGGTTAACGGTTGATCAAGTCTTGCACGATATAACCACATATTAGACATTACACGTTTTATATAACTGCGTGTTTCATAGGTAGGAAAACTTTCTATATAAAGCAGTGGATCGTAAGTTTCAAAATTTTTTTCAAAATCTACCATTGTCCCCATACCTGCATTATATGCCGCCAGCATTTTTATAATATTATTATTTATGTTCGAATGGGCCAATAAATCTACGATATATTGTTGCCCTAAGAACATATTGTGTTCTGGTTTTGACATATCTATTTCTGATATATTGACTTTATTTTCGCGCGCAACTTTTTTTGCGGTACTTGGCATTATTTGCATTAATCCGTTTGCACCAGCACCAGACTTTGCATTTGCTCTGAAACCACTTTCTTGTTTTGTAATTGCTAGTAATAAAGCGCGATCTATTGACCACCCACCCATAGGTTCCCAATCTGGAAGAGGGTATTGCGCAGAGTATATTATATTATCGTCAATTTCTAATATTCCCCGGTCTTGGACTAAGCTGGATGCTTGTATAGAAACTCGCGGTAAACCATAAGCTGTTGCAATAGAGTTTATCGCATGTAAAGTTTTATCTGTAACTTTCGCGGTAAGCATGTATTTTAGGTATAATTCTGCCCGATCTTTTTGACCTATTTGTAATAGTGCTAATGCTTTTTTACCATATTTAGTTTCACGTAAAGTATCAATATCTTCATCTGTATAATCTTGTTCAAAGAACTCGTATTTCGGGGTATTACCAAGCATTACAGAAGCCAAAGCACCATAAAAAGCCATTGGGTGCGTTGATGCGATCTTCCAGTAATTTTTTGCGGCCGAACGATTGCCATTAGCATCGGCGGCACGTCCCGCCCAAAAGGCCGCTTCTGTTTTTCGGGCGTTATTTATTTGTTTCAAATCTAGAATTGCACTGAAATACTTTTCACTTTCAGCGTATTTTTCTTCTTTAAAATATAATAATCCCATTGCCCATAAACCGTATTCAGATTTTGCATCAGACGCAACAAATCCCCATTTCTTAGCTAGTTCAAATTCTCCATTCGTATAATATATAAATGATAGGCGCCCAGCCAGACGTCCATAATCTGATTCGGTCAGTTTTTTCTTAAATGTAGGATCTTCAAGTATAAGACGCGCCGTTTTTGTTGCACCGCTGCGAATTGCACGCTTAAATTTATTTATTTTTGTATTTGTGGTTCCAGTATATTTTTTTTCCGTCCATGTTTCTGATTGTGCCGTTTCTATTGAAGCCCCACCGCTTATTGTCCTTGGAACGTATGCTTTACGAACGGTCGCTTGTTTAATTTTTGCTAGCTTTACCATTCTTTCTGCGCCCGGCATGTCATAATATTTTTCCATCCATGCAGCAATTTCTTTACCGCGGGTTCGATAAGTGTCAGAAATATAACGCTGATAAAGAACTTCGTTCATCAATATCGGGTCACTTAGTTGCTGTTCAAGCTTTTGCGCCGCACTGATTTCTTCTTCGGACTGTAATAAGAATATTTGCGTATATAAACTGGCATCGGAATCAGATAATACATCTATATCAGGCAAATCAGCCGCAACCGCTGCAAGCGGCAAAAATATTGCTATTAAAAATGTGAATATTTTTTTCATATTAATTTTCAAAATAGTGATGTTTTGGGCAGCTTACAAACGATGGCCCCTTCATCGGCTTCTGGTATTTGGTCAAGAATTTTTTTAAAGTCCGATATACGTGAAAACTTACGGTAAACAGACACAAAGCGTACAAAAGCAATCGGGTCTAAATTTAATAATGAGTCAGATACCATTTGACCGACCATTGCGCTGCTAACTGTATCGTCAGCGGTTTCCGTTTCTAATCTACGATGTATGGATGTAACTAGCTTCTCGATTTGTTCGTCGCCTACATCGCGGTTCCTACAGGCTAATTTAATACTACGACGTAGCTTTTCTCTGTCAAAAGCCTCTAATTTACCGCTGTTTTTTCTGACCATTAAATCACGCATTTGGACACGTTCAACAGTTGTGAACTTTGCACCACATTGATTGCATACACGCCGCCGTCTGATTATGGCGTCTTCAATGTCTGGGCGTGAATCCGTTACCCGACTGTCTGTTGAGTTACAATATGGACATCTCATAGTGATATACGGTAGCAATCAAATCCCCTTCTGTAAAGTAGAAAGTGATTTTAAGAAAAATTCAAAAAAATGCGTTTTTTATAAAAATCAAGCATTTTATTTTGCTTCGTTTAGTGGCCTAAGGCTTTTTAAAGGGGACGTTTTATGATAAAATGTATTTTGAGACCAGAGAGAGATGGAAAAGTATTTAAATCAGATTTTAACCGGTGATTGTGTGGAAGTAATGCGTGGAATACCAGACGCATCGGTTGATGCTGTGTTTGCTGATTCCCCATATAATTTACAACTTGGTACGAAAACTTTATATAGACCCGAAGACCAGACGGCTGCACGTGCTGTTCGCGATTCTTGGGACGCTTTTGATAGTCCGGCGGCTTATGATGATTTTACTCGTGCTTGGTTGGCGGAATGTAAAAGAGTTCTAAAACCAGACGGTGCATTATGGGTTATAGGTAGTTATCATAATATTTTTCGCGTTGGTGCCATATTGCAGGATTTAGGCTTTTGGATTTTAAATGATATTGTATGGGTAAAAACTAACCCTATGCCAAATTTCCGCGGAACAAGATTTACAAATGCTCATGAAACTTTGATATGGGCGACACCACGTAAAACAGGTAAGTATACATTTAATTACGAAACAATGAAAAAATTGAACGGTGGAAAGCAAATGCGTTCAGATTGGGGAATAAATATTTGCCTTGGCGAGGAAAGAATTAAAGGGGAAGACGGAAAAAGTTTACATAATACGCAAAAACCTATGGAGCTGTTAAGACGGGTAATTTTAGCATCGACAAAGCAGGGAGATGTGATTCTAGATCCTTTCTTGGGCAGTGGGACAACGGCCGCAGCTGCTAAGGAATTGGGACGTAATTTTATAGGGATAGAACGTGAAGCTGCTTATGTTTCTGCGGCAAAGGCACGCGTAGATGCCGTTAAACCTATTGATTTATCAGATGTAGAAGTTGCAACACCAAAGCGGGCAGAAGTTCGTGTGGCGTTCAAAGAATTGATAGAAGCGGGTTTATTATATGTTGGTCAGACTTTGGTTGGACCACGCGGAGATCGTGTAATGATTACCCGCGATGGTATGTTAACCCATTCTCTTTATGGTAAGGCTTCGATTCATGTAATGGCGGCGCGTTTGCAACATAGTGTCAGTTTTAATGGTTGGGATTATTGGTGCGCTGAAAAACGCGACGGGTCTTTGGTGCCTATTGACGAATTGCGTAAATATATACGTAGTATAAAGCATGATATGAAAAAAGTTGCATAAAAGTCCCTTTTACTGGCTTTTTATGTTGTACAATTTTTTATCTCTCTTGTTTTTTTTACATAATTGACTATATATATGATAAATTCGCGAATCGGGTTTTTGTGTGATATAGTTTTACTTATAAAAGTAAGGGATATTAATTATGGCTTTGATACCAGTTGTTATAGAAGAATCACCGCGTGGTGAACGTTCTTTTGATATATATTCAAGATTGTTACGTGATCGTATCGTGATGATAAACGGGCAAATAGAACCCGGAATGGCAAGCACTGTGGTTGCACAGTTGTTATTTCTTGAATCAGAAAATCCAAATGCGGAAATATCTGTGTATATAAATTCTCCTGGAGGTGACGTTTCTGCAGGGTGGGCCATTATGGATACTATGCAGTATATAAAATCTCCTGTGTCAACAATTGGTATGGGATTGGTTGCGTCAATGGGGTCTGTTTTATTGGCTGCTGGTGAGAAAGGTAAAAGGTTTGTCTTACCGAATACTCAAATTATGATACATCAACCTTTGGCGGGTGCAGAAGGGCAGATTACAGATATGGAAATTCGTATGGCGCAATATCAAAAGAATAAAAAGGCTTTGATTAAGCAGATGGCTGGGTTTACTGGGCGTAAGGAAAAAGAATTATTTGATGCAATGGAACGCGATAATTGGATGAGCCCAGAAGAAGCAAAAGAATTTGGCCTGATAGATGAAGTTTTAAAGCGTAAATAATATATTTTATCCGAATTTGTGGGGGAATATTGGATATGAGCGACGATAAAATAAAAAAAACAGAAGAAAGTCAGACTAACGAAACACCTCAGTTTTGTAGCTTCTGCGGTAAAGCGGTATATGAAGTAAAAAAATTGGTCAGTGGACGAAATGTATGTATCTGCGATGAATGCATAAATCTGTGTAATGATATAATGGCAGATGATATGAGGGCAGAAGCAGGGCATGACGCTACTAAATTACCAACGCCTAGACAGATTTATAATTTTCTAAATGAATATATAGTTGGGCAAGATACCGCAAAACGCACCCTTTCTGTTGCCGTTTATAATCATTATAAACGTCACAGTGTTGCGATAAATACTAATGTAGAAATTCAAAAATCTAATGTTTTATTGATAGGACCAACTGGCACCGGTAAAACTTTGTTTGCGCAAACGTTGGCTCGAATACTTGATGTACCGTTTGCAATTGCTGACGCAACAACTTTGACAGAAGCAGGCTATGTCGGTGATGACGTGGAAAGCGTTTTAACGCGTTTATTGCAAAACGCTAACTTTGACGTTGAACGAGCCGGGCGTGGAATTATTTATATTGATGAAATAGACAAAATTGCACGCAAATCTGAAAATCCGTCTTTAACTCGTGACGTTTCGGGTGAAGGCGTTCAGCAGGCTTTGTTAAAGTTAGTCGAAGGCACTATAGCAAATGTACCTGCTGGTGGCGCAGGTCGTAAACATCCTGGTGAGGCAACAGTTCAACTTGATACCAGTAAAATTTTGTTTATTTGTGGTGGTGCGTTTGATGGGTTGAATAAAATCATTGGTGCACGTAAAAATGAACGTGCCGGCATAGGGTTCGGGGCAAACGTTCAGTCTAAAAAAGATCGCGAATCTAAGAATTACTTGGACGATGTTCAACCAGAAGATTTGGTAAAATTTGGTATAATTCCAGAATTAATTGGGCGTATGCCTATAGTTACAACGTTACAAGAATTGGATGAAGAAGCCTTAGTAAAGATTTTGACGGAACCTAAAAACGCAATAGTTAAGCAGTATGCCGCGATGTTGGAAATGGACGGGGTTAAACTGACTGTCACTGAAGATGGTTTACAAGAAATTGCGAAACTTGCCGTTGCCAGAAAAACTGGTGCCCGTGGTTTGCGTAGTATATTAGAAAAATTATTATTGCAACCAATGTTTGAAGCTCCGGAAAAAGAGGATTTAGCAGAAATAGTAATTGATAAAAATGTTGTTTCTGGGAAAAAAGCCCCTATTGAAATCTTGCGCGAAGCAAAAAAAGCTGCTTAACTGGAAAAGTAATAAAAAATCTGCCAAATTGGCAGATTTTTTATTTAGAATCCAAAAACCATGCGCTGTTTAGACTGACGTTTCTTTTCATTGCGAACGGCTTCCTCTTTTAAACGTTTGCGTTTTGTTGTTGGTTTTTCATAACGCTGACGTTCTTTCATTTCGCGATACAGACCTTCTTTTTGAGATTTACGTTTTGCAACGCGCAAAGCCTGTTCAACGTTATTGTCGCGAACTAGAACTTTTACCATCGGCTATTTCACCCCCTTTAACGCACTTTATACTTTGGTGGAGCCAATCAGACTCGAACTGACGACCCCCTGCTTGCAAAGCAGGTGCTCTACCAACTGAGCTATGACCCCAAAACTTTGCCTGGTTTTGCCTATTAGAGCCCACGAATTTTATACATATTTAATGATATTGTCAAATTAAAAATGAAAATACAGGTTTAAAATCTTTCGCTGGACAGTTTTTAGTATTCGGCATATAATGCATTGCTATGTTAAAGAAAATTAAAAAACAAATTAGAAACTTAATCAAGGGTGACGAAACGAATGTTCGCATCAAATGGTCGTTGTACGCGCGCGTGTGGCGCGAAATTGGACGGCCACAGTTAAAATGGCTGTTGATGGGGGTCGCGGCAACAATCTGTGCCGCCGGGGCCGAAGCGTATACGATTACCCTGGTGCAACAGGTTGTGGACAAGGCCTTTATTCAAA
>CASEJM010000003.1 GCA_949288265.1 uncultured Pseudomonadota bacterium
AGGGACTCGAACCCTGGACCCAATGATTAAAAGTCATTTGCTCTACCAACTGAGCTATGTCCCCAAAACTGAACTGGAATAAAGAACGTTTAAGTTCTTTTTCCAAAGTTCGGGCTCAATTCTGACACATAAAAAACAAAAAATCAAGAAAAAAACACGATTTTTTATGTTTTTTACAACCTCGGTATCTTTTTAGATTTTTTGACCAATTCTTTTGTAAATGACATTTGATTTCGCGCGCATTACAGCTTCGTCAAGAATGTTCCTGTAATCTAGAATGATCGTTTCTTTTTCAAAATTCATATTCTCTAGTTCCTTGAAATCTGGCCATTCTGTAAGTATTACGATTATATCCGCGTCTTTTACGCAATCTTTTAATGTATCTGTAAATATAACATTTGCACCAAGTTCTTTTCTCGCATTATCCATAGCTCGTGGATCGTATGCGTAAATTTGGTTATGCTTTATGTTTTTTATTATGTCTATGGCAGGACTATACCTGATATCGTCTGTACCATTTTTAAAAGCTAAACCCAGTGCTGCAACGCGCGCAGTTTCACCGATCCTTGCTATATATTTGTTAACTCTTTCCGCAATATTAAAGCGACGTTCATAATTACCTTTTATTGTACTAGATACTAAACTAAGTTTTACGCCATTTTTATTCGCCATGTATTCTAGTGCATTTGTATCTTTGGGAAAGCAACTGCCACCATAACCTATGCCCGCATTTAAGAATTTGCGACCGATTCTTGAATCTAATCCCATACCAGCTGCTACATCAGCGACGTCGGCATCAATTTGTTCACATAAATCGGAGATTTCATTTATAAAATGAATTTTAGTTGCTAAAAACGCATTAGATGCATATTTGATTAATTCTGCTGAGTGTCTATTGGTACGTATTATCTTTTCTGCCGGTATATGCGGTACGTATAAATTACGTAGTTTTTCATAAACAGCAACATTATCCGTACCTATGATAATTCTGTCCGGATTAAAGAAATCATACAAAGCATAGCCTTCACGTAAAAATTCTGGCATAGAAACAACAGTTATATCTGTCCTGTTAATTATGCGTTCTATTTCATCATTTGTACCAATTGGTACAGTAGATTTTGTCGCAACAATGGATCCACTTTGTAAATATGGTTTTATATCTTCTGTTGCTTGATATATGTATTGCAAGTTTGCAGAACCGTCGTCTGACATAGGCGTACCAACAGCCAGTATTATTAATTCCGCGTTTTTTACTGATGACATGTCACCTGTAAACGTCAATTTATCTTTTACAGATTCATATAATTCTTGTAATCCTTCTTCATATAAAGGAATTATGCCAGACCGTAATACTTTTAGCTTATCTTCATTATTATCTATACATGTAACTTCGTTACCAAAACTGGCAAGACCGCAAGCTGTCGGTAATCCTACGTAACCAGAACCAATTACTGCAATACGCATGACGCATCCTTTTTATTAGTAGTATAGGTTTTAATACAGCTTTTTTATTAAATTTTCAATATAATATTTTCTTGGAAAATATATAAAAAGGATTTATTGTTATTTTATGTCAAAATATATTAATGCCCATTGCCATTTGCAAAATATAGAAAATCTTGATGCTGTGCTAGGTAAATCAAGGGGTATGGGGGTGTGCGGTTTTATTTGTAATGCTGCCTTACCAAGTGATTGGGATGTGGTTTTAAAATTGACGCAACATTATGATGATGTTTATGGTTGCGTGGGAATTCATCCTTGGTATATTCAAAAAAGCCCTAATGATTGGATGTACTTTATGGGTAAGTTATTAAGAGAGAATGCTGCTTTAATGGTTGGAGAAATAGGTCTGGATAAACTGCATCCGGATATAGAAATGCAAGAAAGCGTTTTCGCTGATCAGTTATATTTGGCTAAAGATTTTAATAGGTCTGTGCATATACATTGTGTTGCTGCCTGGGATAAGCTTTTACGTATATTAAAAGTTACTGGGGCACATGAATTACCGGCGATAGTTCTTCATGATTTTACGGGAACTAAAGAAATACTGGGGCAATTGATTAAGAATTATAATGTTTATTTTTCATTTTCTGCTTCTGTATTAGATGGGCGACGAGATAGATTGATAGAACTTATAAAAAGTACACCATCGGATAGAATGTTGGTAGAAAGTGATGAAAAAGAACCGAGTATTGTAATAGATGTCGTAAAGAAAATTGCAGATATAAAATCTGTTGCCTATGGAAAAATTGCGGATACAATTTATAAAAATACGTTGAAGATTATAAAAAATGGATAGATTACATAGAACTCGTTTGTTATTTGGTGACTCAGCCATAGAAAAATTAAGGAAGTCAACCGTTATGGTGGTTGGTTGTGGGGCTGTCGGTTCGTTTGCAATTGAAGCGTTGGCGCGCGCAGGGGTAGGTAATTTTATATTAATTGATTCTGATAAAATTGAAGAATCAAATATAAATAGGCAGCTTTTTGCGCTTGATTCTACAATAGGACTGTATAAAGTTGATGTTGCTGCTGCTCGTATATTTGACATTAATTCTAGTATAAAAGTTGTATCTCTTAGAATGTTTTTTGATAAAAACACGAATGTGTTTTTTCAACCTGATTTTGTAATAGATGCCATAGATACAGTAGATTCAAAAATTGCTTTGTATAAGTGGTGTCTTGAACGGGATATAAAGTTTGTTTCTAGTATGGGGGCGGCAAGGAAGAAAGATCCTGCACAAATTAAACAGGCAAAGCTTTCAAAGACAACCGTATGTCCTTTGGCAGCCAAAATACGTAAGATTGTGCGTGATGAACATATACCAGATTTTGACGTGATTTATTCTGTAGAAAAACCTGATAAAAATATAGAAGATGGAAAAACGTTTGGTTCTTTAATAACCGTTACGGGTACATTTGGTTTGTTTATGGCAAACTATGCGATAAATTGTATTTTAAACTATAGTGCTAGTTGCGGCAATGTGTAATTGTTTATACGAATGAATTCCTTTGTTTTCTTTGCTAAGAACCTTTTCCTAAACGATGTATTGCGATTGAAAGATTTTATTAAAGCGGTTATAATTGGCATGTCTTATTGAAGACATAACAAATCTTTAAAAGGAGAAAAAAGAGATGAGAGGACTTACAACTTTTGTGTTGATTCCATTAACTATCATAGGCGCTTTAAATTGGGGCTTGATTGGTATATTTGGTTTTGACTTAGTTGCGTTTATCTTTGGACCTGCTACGATTGCCAGCAGTATTGTTTATAGTTTAATAGGTATTGCTGCGCTTGTGTGGCTGATATGGTTGATAATTGATAGACCAGATCACAACGAAGATCGTTAAATTCATTAGTTTCGTGTTTTTTCATGTCGTTGACCCCGGCTGCCTTATTATGAAGTCTTTAATATAGTTTTCATAAAGTCGGGGCTTTTTCTTTTATATCATAAATCCTAAAGAAGATAGGAGGCGCTAATGGTATATGGGTATATTCGTGTCAGCACAGACCGACAAGATTGTGAAAACCAGAAATTTGGTATAGAAGTAAAAGCTAAAGAATTGGGGTTAAAAATCGAAAGGTATATAGAAGACGCAGGGGTTTCCGGTACAAAAGAGCCGGATAAAAGAGCCCTAGGGGGATGTCTTCGCCGTTTAAAATCTGGGGACGTTATAATTTGTTCAGAGCTATCAAGGTTAGGGCGAAAAATGTTTATGATAATGCGGATTTTAGAGTATTGTATGAACGTGGGCGCGCGCGTATATACCGTGAAAGATGGTTACGAGCTTGGGGATAATATACAAAGTAAAGTTATGGCCTTTGCTTTTGGTTTATCTGCAGAGATAGAGCGGAATTTAATCAGTCAAAGAACTAAAGAGGCCTTGGCCTTACGTAAGGCTCAGGGACGTAAACTTGGACGGGAATTTGGTTCTAAGAATAAAAAACATAAATTAGATGGAAAACATGAATTTATATATTTAATGACTCAAAAAGGGTATTCAAAAACAAAAATTGCCAAGAAACTTGGGGTTTCTGCTATGACGATAAAGCGTTTTTTGGATATAAAAAAGGCAGAAAATCAACAATTTAACGTTGAAAAACTTGTTATGGAAAATTGTACTAAAAATATTACTGGAATCAAGGCTTTTTTTGTTGCAAACTATTGAACGTTGGATTGTTCTTGTATATTTTTAAGTATTATATAGGAATATATTGACGTAAAGGGCGGTTATGAAAGTAGCATTTTGTATACCATATATGATTATTGGTGGGGTAGAATCCGTGTTCATAAGAACATTGGATGAAATGCTTAATAGCATTGCCGCTGATGCTAAATACAAAGATATTGAAATATGCGTTATTACCCATGCAAAGCTAAAAGAGCCGCTGTATGTTAAATGGTTCCAACGTCATAGTAATATAAAGATTTGTGTTTGTTATCCTTTGCAGCATTGCTTTGAAGGTATAATTAAATACACAAATTTTTTCCCGTTACGTCAGATAAGAAAAATTTTATTCAGCGTTTATAAGAAAATTAGACAAATTAGAATAAAGCATCTTTTTTCTGATGTGGACGTTTTTGTCGATTATAAAAATTGTTCTTTTTTCAAAGAGTTAAGATTTTTTAAAAAACGAAAAATTACTTGGGTCCACGGCAGCGTTCAATACTTAATAGATATGAATATAAACAAGCATATGCAAGAATATGATAAAATTGTTGGATTGACAGACGAATTTATCGCAGATTTTAAAAAAGCTTTTCCTAAGTTAAGCGACAAGGTAATCAGATTGTACAATCCGATTAATAAGGAAAATATTATTGAAATGGCTAAAGTTGGGCCGCGAATAATCGGCAAATATTTTTGTCATGTTTCTAGACTGGAAAAGGTTCAGAAAGATTTGGATACATTGATATTTGCATTTGATGACTTTTACTTACAGAATAATAAACCTGATGTTAAGCTTGTAATTATTGGTACGGGCCCTCAAGAGAAAAGATTGAAAAAGCTGGCTGCAAGCCTATCGTGTGGCAAAAACATTATCTTTACTGGGGCTTTGGATAATCCTTTTGGGTATATGGAAGGGGCAATGGCGAATATATTATCTTCAAAGTTAGAAGGGTTACCAACTGTTCTATTAGAATCTATGACTTTGGGAACGTTATGTGTTTCTTCTGATTGTCAATATGGACCGCGGGAAATTTTGATGGACGGTAAAGCGGGAATTTTATTTAATGTCGGTGACGTGAAGCAATTATCTTGCATAATGGCAGATATTTATTATGGTAATATTAACACATCTGGTATTAAAGATGTGGCGACGAAATCTTTGGTACGTTTTTCACCGAAAGTAATAAATGAAAAAGTAATGGATTTGTTATGGAGGTAAAAAGATTATTTTTATTTGCATCCTATGATAAGCAAGGAATCATTGATGATACCTTGTTACATTATCTACGATTTTTATCGGATTATGGTGATATTATTTTTGTAATGGATAATGTTGCTGCTAATGCAGAGCTAAAGAAATTAAATAAAATTCCGAACATCTTGTATAAATTAGCGGAAAGACATGGCGAGTATGATTTTGGTTCATATAAACGTGGTTATCAGTGGGCATGTAAAAAAAGGTTATTGAAAAAATACGATTGGGTATATCTTGTAAATGATAGTGTTTATGGCCCACTTTTTGATATAAGAAGAATTTTAGAAGATTTGGAATCTCGTGGGGTTGATTTAACGGGTATGATTGATTTTACTAATAATTTCACTCCTATTCAGGTTCAGTCTTGGTTTGTTGGTTTAAGTCGTCGTGTCGCAACTTCAGACTTTATTAAAAGTTTTATGGAAGAAATTAAGTCTCAGACGGATAAGCAGTTAATCGTTTTAAAGTATGAAGTAGGCTTATCTCAGGTGGTATTAAGGCACGGTTATAAAATGTCTACTTTTATAAGTGGGGAAAGGGGGGAACCGCAGCATCGAGTCTATGATACACCTTTAGAAATGTTACGTATCGGATTACCTTTCATAAAAAAACAGGCTTTGGTAAATTTGCATGGAATGCAATATTTATATCCATTTACGACAGAATTATTTGTTGATCAAATTTATTATAATGCACTTCGTACCGGGGTTAGGTTGATTCCTTTGGTTAATAAGCAATACGAGAAACCCAAATATGAAAAGTCATATCGATTAACGATATGGTCGATACCGCTAGTAACAGTATATCGCCAGCGACATGATACAGGTGGTTTAACTTGTTACAAGGTATATTTATTTGATTATATTCCTGTGTTAAAAGTTTCATCAAGGAAGTAAATTGGACGGCAATATAAGATTTTCAATAATAATGCCGACATATAATAGGCAATATTGCATTTGTAATGCCGTTGACTCCGTATTAAATCAAGATTATCAAGAATTTGAATTAATTATTATTGACGATAAATCAGAAGACGGAACATCTGATATGCTTCGTAACCGATATATGGAAGAAATAAAATCTGGTAAAATAAAATATATAACTTTAGATGAGCACGCCGGTGTTTCTTATGCCAGGAATGAAGGGTTACGTATAGCAAAAAATGATTGGATTGCGTATTGTGATACGGACAATGAATGGTATAAAGATTTTTTAAGCACTTTTGTTTCGGCGATAAATAAGAATTTTACTTCTAAATGTTTTTATGCAAAATTAAAGCGAAAAAGTAACGGAAGCGTATTCGGAGTGCAGAAATTTGACAGGGAAAAACTGTTTTCTGGTAATTTTATAGACTTAGGGGTTTTTGTTCATAACAGGGATTTATACATAAAATATGGTGGTTTTGATGAAAAGCTTAAAAGATTGGTTGATTTGGATTTAATTCTTACATATACTTGTTATTACAGACCAATTTTTATAGACAAATGTGTTTTAATGTACAATGATGTAAATGAACAGAAACGAATTTCTAATACTGAAAATCTAGAAACGGCTAAAATGTACATAACTAATAAACATAAAATAAAATTAAACAACCGATTGGAAAAGGGTAATAAAATGTTTTGGTTAAGAACGAAAAAACATTTAGGGCTTATAACAGGCGAAAAATATGCTAATTTAGTTCTAGAAGAAAAGATTAAAATGTCAAAATTATTTGATGAGGATTGGTATAAGAATAATAATTCAGACGTTGATTGGAAAAAAATAAAACCAATAGAACATTATTTAAGTGCCGGTTGGAAGAACGGTTTAAATCCATCACAAAAATTTGATAATAACGGTTATTTAAGTGATTATCCAGATGTGGCGGCGGCGAATATTTGTCCTTTGGTTCATTATATAAACCATGGGTATAAAGAAGGTCGCTATATAAGGATGGTTTCTGGTTTGGAAAGTGAAGTTATACTACCGGCTACTGAAAGTAGAACTTTGGGCGAAAAAATTCGTTATGTATTTGCATATCCGTTACGGGTATATGATGAATATACAAAATTAAAAGAAGAAATTAAAGAGTCACAAAAATAATGTAAAAATATACAGGGTTAGTATCATGGCAAAAAAAATTACAAAAAAATCGTTAAAAAGAAATATTGCACCAAAGAAAATTGCAGGTAGTGTTATAAAAGTAAAGAATGCAGAAGGCGATTCAGATACTAAAGCGACGGTTTTAATTCAGAATAAAATAAATTTTTTACCCAAAGTAAGTGTGATAATTCCTGTTTATAACGTGGCTGAGTATTTATCAGAATGTTTGGAAAGTGTTATTAATCAAACGCTTAAAGAAATTGAAATAATATGTATTGATGACGGCAGTACAGATAATTCTTTAGTTATTCTTAAAGAATACGCAAAAAAAGATAAAAGAATTACAGTGATGAAGCAAGAAAACTTGCATGCCGGTATTGCTCGTAATGCAGGTCTTGCGATTGCAAGGGGGGAATTTTTATCTTTTTTAGATAGTGATGATTTTTTTGAGCCTAATATGCTAGAAAAAATGGTAAAAGTTTCAGAAAAAGATGGTTCTGATTTAGTAATTTGTGGTAACTATATTTTTAATCAGGCGGAAAGTAAAGATGTAAGGAAGACGGAATATTCTGAAAGGTTGTTAAAAAAATCACCTTTTACGGCAAAAGATGTTCCTGATGATTTATTTCTAATGTGTAATCCAAATGCGTGGACTAAATTATTTAAAGCAGCAAATGTAAAAAAGTATGGGATACGTTTCGAAAAATTTTTAAGCTGTAATGATATTACATTTGTTTATACCATGATGGCGTTATCAAATAAGATAAGCTTTATTAACGATCCATTGGTTCATTATAGAACAAATACAAAAATAAATATTTCTAATAATAGAGGCGAAAAAGCAGATTGTTTTGTTTTTGCTGTTAATAAATTAATTAAAAATTTAAAAAACAATAAGGTTTATGAAACATTTAAAAATTGTTTGAACCAAAGAATAAAAAGTTCATTTGCATGGGAACTTAAGCAATGTGATGAACAGCAGACCAAGCATTTAATAGCTGTAGCAAAAGAAGTTTTTGATAAAGATTTGGTCAGATTTATTGGGGCAGAAGTGCCTAAAGTAAGTGTAATTATTCCTGTATATAATGTCGAAAAGTATTTAGAGCAATGTTTGGATAGCGTAATAAATCAATCATTGCAAGAAATCGAAATAATATGTGTTAACGATGGCTCACCGGATAATTCGTTGGCAATATTGCAAAGGTATGCAAAAAATGACGGTAGAATAAACATTGTTAATCAAAAGAATCAAGGTATATCAGCGTCACGGAATAATGCCTTAGAGATTGCTCGTGGTGAATATGTTTTATTTTTGGATTCAGACGATTGGCTTGATAAAGATACGTGCAAAGAACTCTATAATTACGCAAAAAAATTTGATTTGGATATGATCCATTTTGAAGGCGTTAATTATGATATGGAAACAGATAAATATTATGAGGTTCCGGGGTTAAAAATTACCTATGTAGATGACCATAATAAAATTTATTCTGGTGAAGAAGTTAAGACGTTTATAAATAATATACCGATTTCTGCATGCTTAGTATTCTATAAGAAATCTTTCATAAAAAGAAATGGTATACTTTTTCCAAAAGGTTTGGCGTTTGAAGATAATTATTTCTTACTAAAAGCATTAAATTTAGTTAAACGGTATGGGGTAGTGGCGAGACAGTTTTATTTTAGAAGAAAACACCCTGGTCAAATTACAGCCAATTGGCATAAGTTATTTGGTGATTATATACAAATTATGTATAAGATAAAAGAACTATATACAGAATTGGGTTTATCAAATACACCAGACTATGGTAAAGTTATAAATCGTTATTGCATAGGAGCTGTATATAGATTATCAACTTTTGACAATCTTACTAAATATAAATACACAAAAAAGCTTTATGATTGCATCAAGGAAGTAGCTTCAAATGTTAATTTAGATGCTTCTGTATTAAATTTTATGAAAAACTCAGATCAAAGGGAAGTATATAAAAGTAATTTGCTTAATTGGTATAAATCAGTTACGGGTAATTTTTTAAATTTGGTTCAACCTAAAACGTATAATGAAAAATTACAATGGTTGAAATTATATAATTCTACCCCTTTGAAAACAAAGCTTGCAGATAAATTATTAGTTCGTGATTGGGTGCAAGAAAAAATTGGTGAGCAGTATTTAGTTCCATTACTTGGGGTATACAATAAATTTGAAGACATTGATTTTTCAAGTTTACCCGATCAGTTTGTAATAAAATGCAATCATGGTTCGGGGTGGAATATCATCGTAACGGATAAATCTAAATTAGATTTGGCGGATGTTAAGGCGAAATTAGATAAATGGATGAATAATAATTATGCATATCTTTGGGGGTACGAACTTCATTATCGTGATATAACGCCAAAGATTATAATTGAGAAATATATTGATCCAAAAGTATCTGATCATGAGATTCAAGTTTGGACTTTTAATGGGGAAATAAAATTTGTTTCTGTTGAAACAATAAAAGATATAGAGGCTTTAGAGCGCGGTGTATTTTATCCGGACGGCAGCAGGGCTGAATTTGAAATAAGCCCACAGCATTATAAGCGCATGGAAGGAGGATTCTCTGAAAAAGCATTTAAGAAGGCCGTAGAATTAGCTAAAAGCTTATTGATAGACGTTCCTTATGTTCGAATTGATTTTGTAGAGTATGGGGATGACGTGGTTTTTAGAGAATTAACATTTACGTCTGGTTCTGGTTTATCGGATATAAAACCCGATAAATATAATATGATATTAGGTAATATGATAAAATTACCTAAGTTGGCTTATAACATTGATACTGGTGAGTACTATAAATTAAAAAAGAAAAGTAAAGTTAAAGCTTATTTGTTATTTCCTTATTATTTATATAAATTGTATAGCGAAAAACGAAAGTATTTTCATTTAACTATGGATAAAATAGTAAAGCAATTACGTACTTTCCGTCTGGATATAAAAAACCATGGTAGTGCAGATAATGAGCTTGATATTGTTGCAGATGGCACAAAAATTGTTAAGCCTGCATGGTATAAAAACGAACAGGGGCAAGGAAGTGTTGTTGAAGGAAATTCAATTAATCAAAAACTTAAAGTAGTTATAAAAGGAGATGGTATTTTACGAATGTCTTTTAAAGCACCAGATAGAAGATATGAAGGTAAGCGTTTCCCTGTATATGTTGATTACGAGTCTATAAAAATTGATGGAACGGAAGTGTTAAAAGAGCCTGTTTCTGCATGGCATGACGTACCTTTTAGATATGAAATGCCGGTGAAAAATGGGCAGGTTGTAGAAATTATAATAAGTCAGAAACTTTATAAATATGAAATTTCTGAATTAAAAGATATAATCTTAAAGTTAAACCCAAAATCAGATTATATAATAAGTAACATCAATTTATTTATAAAGGAATTGTCAGAGTCTTATTAAAAATGGTAAACTTAAAAAGTGAAAGAAAATACGAAAACTATTAATTTGTGCGGCATAAAAATTCCTGTTAAAGATAAACGTGCCGAATTAATGCAAGTTTTGCAATCTGTTCGTGATGATATTATCAATGCAATAAGCTTGCAAACAAAAAAAATAGATTCTGTTGAAAGATTAATTAAAAATACTGAGGATGTTTTAACTACAAGTATAAAAAGTTTTGCACAGCAAATCTCTAATGATATTGATAATGCAAAAAGTGATGTAATAAAAAATATAAAAACTAATGTTGATGAAATTATTCGCATTAACCAAGAAAACGGTGACGTATTAAAAGATAAATGTGAGTATTTAAATAATAATCTTATTTCGTCCATAGAAAATAATGCGGAAAATATTAATAAAAATCTTATCGATTTTATATCAGATATAATTGGAAAATCTATTAACAATATAACTGATTTAAATAATGGTTTAATTAAAGAACTAAAAGACAATAACATTAAATTAAATGATATTTTATTAATTAATTTAAAAGAAAAAACTTCTAATATAAGCAATCAATTAGACAGTTTAAAGTCTGGACAGGTTGATTTAAAAAATTTGACTATTAATAATCTGAGCGAGCAAACAAAAGTTTTAACAAATGATATTCACGTTATTTCAGATCGTATGCAAGAAACATTAAAAAATTTATCCGAATTATCAGAGAAAGTTTCTTTATTGGACACAAGATTTAATGTAAATTTAAGTAATAATCAAAAGTTTTTGGTTGATAGTATAAATTCTTCATTTGGAAACTTGAAAGAAACATTAAAAGACAATTCTAAGGTGGAAGCAGCATTTCATGATTTAAATGAAAAGTTAGAAAAAGTTTTAAACTCAAAGTATGCACAAGTCGCGAACAGTATAAATTTGGTTTCTGATTTAGTTAGTAAGGTTTTAAAAGATATAGACGAAGTTACGAATTCTTTGTCTAGTTTTACGATGAATTTGAAAGATGACATAAAAAATACCAATGATGGTATATATAATATTTCTAAATATGCGGATACAGCAATAACAAAAATTAAGGCAGATATAGACGAACGCTTAAATACGTTACCAGCAGAAATTGTGGAAAAGAATCAATATATTGCAAAACTAAATTCTGAACCGTATTGGGCAAACGTTTATCATGATACAATAATTAATAGCAGTTGGTTAAAAGACAAAACTGTTTCTCCTGGTCGTTGGGCGGTTTCATATATAGTTTTATATGTATTATATCGTGTATTGAATGAAGCAAGACCTAAAAATATACTAGAATGTGGTCTGGGGCAGTCGTCTAAGTTGACCATACAATATGCTCAGTCAAATAATGCAAATTTAATGATTTGCGAAAACAATCCTGAATGGGTAAAATTTTTTGAAAAAAATTTTACTGGGGCGGAAAAATATGTTAAGTTGCTTGATATCGAAATGAAAGAGGTGGTTTCGCCATATAAGTCCAGAACTTATGCTGGATTTTCTGAGTTAATTAAGGATAATAAGTTTGATTTAGTTATAGTTGATGGTCCATTAGGAAGTGAACGGTATTCTAGACCAGAAATTTTAGATATAGTTGACAACCTGGCGCCTTCGTTTATTATAATGCTAGATGATTTGAATAGGGCGGGGGAACAAGATATTTGGGAATTGTTAAAAGATAGTCTGGATGCAAAGGGTATTAAATATGTAGAAGCAATTTATTCTAGTGATAAGTCACTGGGGGTTATTTGTTCTCCAGATTTGCAATTTCTGACAAGTTTATAGCAGGAATTATAAAATGAGGAAATTATATAAATATTGTTTAATTGTCTTTATTATTTTGGTTGCTGTTGCAGGCACGTGGGTGGGCTATAGCGTTATATCTAATAAAAGGTTGGAAAAAGATATAATTGAATCTGGCGTAGATATGGAAGTATTCAGACCATATATTTTAGGCACGAAGATATCTTTTGCAGAAGGTGGAAACAGTGCAGATTTTGTTAAAACTTCTGATGGTTGGGGTGGGCAAGAGCCTGAACATAGATGTGCTGTAGGTACGCAGACAGTCATGCGCTTATATATTCCAGAAGGTTCTGGCACGCCGTTACGTATTGTTATGGATGGATTTGGTGTTTATCCGGTAAAAACGGCTACGTATCAAAAGGTTACTATTTTTGCAAATGATGTGGAAATTGGTGTATGGCACGTTGGGCTTGACGGACCGTTTAGCATGGATATACCAAGCTCTGTGATGGTTGATAATAAGTTGACTTTGCGTTTTGTCCCAGAAAGCCCTTATAGTCCGCCACCTGACGTAAGAAAGCTAAGTATGGCCGTCAAAGAAATTAAAATTGATAAAATATTTGGCGCTCAGACTAAACGAAAAATAGGTAAGTGGTTAAAAGAGAAAGTCATGGGTGGTGGGGTAAAACAGACCTATGACACAAATATGGTTAAAGATGAAGATTGGATGTAAGGTTGGGTTGTTGTTATGTCAAAAGAAAGTAGTATTAGTAAGTTAGCGCGTAATGCATTAGTAAATAATTATAGACGTATGTGGCCTTATGTAAAGCCGTATTGGCGACAGGCAGTGTTGTCTATATTATTAGCAATGCCTATTGGGGCTTTGGAAGGTGTAATTGCGATGTCTTTGAAGCCTTATATGGATTTAGTTATGATTGATAAATCCATGCAGGCGGCTTGGTATATACCTTTGGTTATTGTCTTATTTACTTCTTTACAGGGTGCTTTGACATATGCGGCAAATTATCTGAATACTTGGGTTGGTGCCAAGATTACGAATCTATTAAAGTTAGATTTATATAAAAAGATGTTGATGTTTGACACCAATTTTTTTAATAAAAGAAATTCAGGTGACATTCTTCAGATGTTCAATAAAAACGCAGAGGCGGCTTGTTCTGGGTTATTAACTAATCTTAAGAATTTCGTTCAAAAGGTTTTTACAGCTTTTTCTTTAATATTTGTTTTGTTTTATAATTCTTGGCAGTTAGCGTTGGTTTGCGTGACAATTTTAGTTGTGGCGTTTCTTCCCATGACGACTTTGAAAAAGAAAATTCAGTCTGTATTTGATAGTTCTCTTGTTGCTGAATCTTCATTGATGACAGCGTATAACGAGACTTATGCAGGTAATAAGACGATTACTTCTTATAATTTAGGGGACTACCAACAAAATAAGTTTAAAAATATTTTGGACGGTGTATTTAATTTACAAATGAAGATGGTTAAGCGCACAAGATGGTTGACGCCAGTTATGCATATAATTCTGTCGATTGGTATAGGAACAGCTATATGGTTTGGGTCATTCCTTGTGCTAAATAACGTTATAACAAGTGGTGGTTTTGTATCTTTTTTGACGGCTCTTATAATGTTATATAACCCGATGAAAAGTTTAGGTTCTAATTATAATTCTGTTCTTATGTCTTTTATGGCGATTGAACGTGTATTTGATTTAATGGATAGCAGCCCGGCAATTGTTGATAAAACTGAAGCTGTCGAGATGCCGGCACATCATCAAATAATAGAATTTAAAAATTTATGTTTTGAATATAATAAAGGGACACCGATATTAAAGAACATAAATTTAACGGTAAATCAGGGGCAGATTATAGCGTTGGTTGGTAATTCTGGTGGGGGAAAGACGACGTTAGTAAGTTTGTTGCCAAGATTTTATGATCCTACAGGTGGTGCGATCCTAATAGATGGGAAAGATATTCGTGACTTTACATTGAAATCGTTACGGCAAAATATAGGGGTGGTATTTCAGGATAATTTCTTATTTGCAGGAACAATACGAGAAAATATCATGCTGGGTAACGAAGAGGCAACAGAAGAACAATTAAATACGGCCATAAAAATGGCGTGTCTTGATGATTTTATAGGCAGCTTGAAAAAGGGCTTAGATACTCAAATAGGTGAACGAGGAATACTATTATCAGGCGGTCAAAAGCAAAGAGTTGCAATCGCGCGTGCGTTTTTGAAAAATGCCCCAATATTGATATTAGACGAAGCAACGTCGGCGCTTGATAATAAGTCTGAGGCAGTCGTTCAACAAGCAATAGAAAACTTAATGAAAGATAAGACGGTGTTCGTAATTGCGCATAGGTTATCTACAATCAGGAATGCATCAAAGATAGTCGTCGTAAACCATGGGGAAATAGTAGAACAGGGAACTCACGAAGAATTGATGCAACACGAATGTGGGGCTTATAAGACTTTATATGATATGCAGTTTAAATGTAATACAAAATAAGTGATGGTGTGTTGATAAAGGGAACTTAAATGATATTTGTAAAAAGATGTGAGGGATGTAAAGAAAGGTGTGAGATAAATTTATTTCGTGGATATGATAATGTGGGCGCATATTTTCCTAAGATTGGAGATAGGGTTATTACAGAGTATGTAGATGAGCTAAATGAACATCATAAAATTACGTATTTATGGTATAATTATACTAGTTGTCATAAATCGTATGAAGTAGAGCTAAGTAGTAATGCGCAGGGAAAGATAAAATATTATGGTTCTGAGATATCTGCGTTTATGGCGGGACAAAAAATTGCAAAATTGTGTGATAAATATGGTTCCGATAATGCGGGGACTTTACCAGAAGGTTTTTTTCAGGGAAAGCGTATTAATAATATGTTTTGTAAGGGCTGTAATGAAAAGTGCCGTATAAAGGTTAAGAAAAAATTTTCTTTTTTAAAGTCTTTTTATAATCCGGTTATTGCAGGTAAGTTAATCAGGAGTTATCGTGACGAAAACGGTATTAAACGTTCGGCGCAACGAGAATCTTTGAAAGCGGCGATGAAACTTATGAAAAAAATTGTAAATTCCTGTAAAGGTAAAAAAGCTAGCAACACAAGATAAAACCGCGTAAAAGCGGTTTTATCTTGTGTTTTGTTGGTTATAACGACTAGAAAATAATTTATTGTTTTTTAGAAAACTTTCCCCGGTTTCTACGGTTTCTGATAAACATAATTTTTGTAAATCTGTATTAAAATATAATCCCCAATTACCTATTTTTTTGCATTTAGGTAAATATAACTCTGATAATCGTTTCGCAAAATGCAGGCATTCATCACCAAATACGGTTGCTTCGGGTAAATATAACTTTTTAAGTAATGTATTGTAGTATAAAAATTGGTGGCCAAACTTTTTACATTTTGTTAATTCAATTGTTGAAAGTACCTTATTTGTATGTAAGAAAAAATCTCCTACTTCTAGTACATTTGGCATGTAAATTTTTCTGATAGTTTTATCTCGTGATAAAAAGTTATCACCAATTTTTGTGATTTTGCTCAGATTTAAATTACGGATTATCCCGTCTTTAATTTCTATAACAGGATTGTTATTAGAAATTATGGTATAAGTGTTATTAGGGGTTCTTTTTGTTTGAATTGTTGTATCAGAAATTTCTTCGTTAAAGACGTCGGCGAAGCAGTCGTTTGAACAAAGATCTATACCGTTAAATTCTTTTAATATTTTTTTCTGCTTAAAATCAAATATAAAATAATCCATTATTATCTGGGAACGTTTATCGATACCATATATTTGGTCACCGGATGCGATAAAGTCTTTTCCATAGTAAACATTGTTTACTTCATAATTATATTTAAGAATTTTGTCTTTAATCAGGACATAATTTTTTCCAAGAGGTTCTTGTTGACTAGAAAAGTCTACATTGAAGTAGTTTTTAAATGCGGCAGATAAACCGTATATTATGTTATCTGGATTACTGTTGTATGTATTATCTGGATTATCTATGGAATGGTTATATCTGTTTTTAATAGATATAACGCCGCCTTTTTTTAGTATTTGAATTGAAATAACAGAGGTTCCGTATTCATCTTCTCTTTTAGGGTGTTTAAAATCAGTGCGGTTTAATTCTGTGGCGTTATATTTAACTGCGTTTATAATATAGTATTGTTTATATCTTGTGGGATCATCAAAAGTACATAATCTTTCAGATGGTGTAAAATATTTTTCTATATTATTTTGTTTTTCTAATGTGTCGGCATATTCTGCGTAATAACCAGCCAGACTAAGAAGTTCAAAAGGGTCTCTTTTGATTCCGTCGTCTTCTATATTTATACCTTTTAAGGAAGACAGATATTTTATAATAGTTTTTGGGTTTTTGCCGGCATATTTAAGAATTTCGTCAATGTTTGGTATATCAAAAATACCGCCGTCGTATGAACGGATGGCTTTGGCGAAACGTTCACCATTTTGCTTTTTGATAATGTCAAACATAGAACGTGACTTACTCATGCTAATGAGTGTAGTACTAATAATAAAATTGTCAAGTCGTCTTTGGCATGAGCATTATTTATAATATATTACTGTGTGTCAAATATGTGTTTTTGTTTTACTCCTCCGGCAATTTAGAGCTATTTTCATCCAATTTTGCATAAAAACGGGGCAGCCGAAAGACAATAAAAATCCGCAGAAATCTGCGGAAATATGTGGCTCGGGCAAGCGTGCAAATATCGAGAAGAATTCTCAGTAATTTTTCAAAAACAATAATACTAATATCTTTCTCGTGTATTTGTTTGTATGGTATTTAGGTAATAAATATTTCTGTCTGGCTGGCTGGTTATCGTTGATATTTTTTCGTTATCAAATATAATTGCTGCACAATTATCTAGTGCATACCCAATAACACCACGTTTCTTTAATAATGCATTAAAATGCATTCTGTCAGATTTTG
This sequence comes from uncultured Pseudomonadota bacterium, assembly GCA_949288265.1. GTDB lineage: Bacteria > Pseudomonadota > Alphaproteobacteria > Rs-D84 > Rs-D84 > Enterousia. The sequence goes on from CASEJM010000003.1 coordinate 17,683, forward strand.
ATTTTGTATCATAGTGTGGAATACAGAACCCTTTTATAAAACCAAGACCGGGCAAAAAATCTAATTTTTTCCAATCAGTTTTACCTGTTTCATCTTTTATATAATCATAATTGTCATAATACTCAAACCAACATATAGCCCCAGCAGATAGGCCAGATAGAATAACGCCTTTATCTCCATATTCTTTTAATAATTTATCAAAACCTGTACTTCGCCAGCAATTCATCATCAGCAAGGTGTCTCCACCACCAACATATATGATATCGGTGTTATCTAAAATTTTTCGAATATTATCTGTAGTTGGAGGATTGTTTATTAAACGGAGTTCTAAAACATTGGCTCCCAACGATTGAAAATGTGTTATCAGAAAATCTGTATAAGACGGTAAATCATTACCCGCAGTCCCTAGAATTAGTATATTAGGATTCTTTTTACCAGATAATTCGATAATTTTTTTGTTAATTATTGTATTTTCAAAAGGGTATTGTTTGATAGTGCCGTCTGGCAACATTTTTGTGCGCCCATTTTCGCCGCCTCCGATAGCAACAATTTTCATGTTTTATCCTTTTTGAGTATATTTTGTAATTATACGATTTGGGTTA
>CASEJM010000004.1 GCA_949288265.1 uncultured Pseudomonadota bacterium
GACCACAAATGAAAAGTGGTCGGGGCGAAAGGATTCGAACCTTCGACATCTTGCTCCCAAAGCAAGCACTCTACCAGACTGAGCTACACCCCGAAACGACACCTATTATAACAACTTTTTTCATAAATGCAAATTTTTATGTACATTTTATACTTGTTTCAATTTATGAAAGTTTTTACAATATAACTGATGATTAAAAATTTGGCTTTTTTCTCTTTCGTAGTCGCGATGTTGTTTACACCTTGGGTAACAGCAAATGCTATTACTGCAAGGTCCGCCGCTTCTGATTATGTCAGTGCTAATACTTACAACAATTTATACCCATATATGAACAACACTATGCGCACAAATTTAAACCCAGGTACTACCCCCTCTCAATCAAGCGCACAAATAAACGTTTTAGCTCGTACAAAAAATACAAATAATACCCCAACAAGAAATGTAGTTCCTCGTAAATCTACGAATACCACAAGTGCTAACGCACGCAGCGCCACCACATCTGGTACAACTGCAACTCGCTTGGTTAATACAACCGCACCAACGACAAGAAATGTTACCGCCAGATCTGCTTCTGCCGCAAATACGGCACGCGCCGGAACCAATACTTCAAAAAATGTTAATACAAACAGACGCGTTGTCGCCCGTGCCGGTACAAATACTAATACCATGGCGCAACCAGTATCTCGTGCATCACGTGGTGACGGTCCTGTATCAACGGTAAGACAAGCTACTACAGCTGTATATACCTCAACAGGAGAAGCTATTTCTTCTTCTAGATGCATGGCTGATTATACGGAATGTATGAATGATTATTGTGAACGAGAAGATACGGAATACAACCGTTGCTATTGTAGCGCAAAATTGGCTCAAATAGATTCAAAATATAAACCAGAAATTGACAGATTGATTAAAGAAATTTTAACAGTCCAACAAGAAAACTATTGGACGGAAGAAGAAATGAATGAATATTGGATGGACAAAGTTGGGCAATACTCGGGTGAAAATTCTTGGGAAAACTTAGATAATGCGTTAAATATTAATTGGGCTGACACAGAAAGTCGCGTTCGTGGTCAACAGGCGTTTGCCACGGGACATTCGTATTGCATTCAATATTTAAAAAATTGTGCGTACATGCAAACTAACTTACGTGACGCATACCGCTCAGAAATTGCACGTGATTGTGCAACATATGAATCTTCATTACAGCGGTTAAAAAATGCAGCAGAAAGTATAGTGGAGTCATATAAATGAAACCTATGATGGGTATTGAATACGGTCGTGGTGCAACGGCCGTCCTTGTTACTCAGGGGCCAGCTTTGGCACCTGAAGTTGTAAAGCAAATGTATCCTGATGCGGATTGGACGACTGTTAAAGCCGACCCGTACGATGCAGATCTTTGGGAAAAAGACAGGTTTGGTGAAAACTTTCAAATTCAGAAAAAAGTATTAAATGCCACTCCGTCTGTACCGCATATAATGATAGGTGGCGATCATTCTTTAAATTTTGGTCATTTCAGTGCGCTTGTCAACAGATTAACGAAAGAAGATTTATGTCTAATCTATATTGACGCACACCTAGATATACATACGCCCCAATCTTCTAAGGAAGAAGCGTCTGGGGCACCGCATGGAACTAACGTTAGGGCTTTGTTAGGTGAAGGTGATTCTAGATGGTTGTCGCTGCAAAAGCGTTTACCTGCTCTTCACCCCGAAAATTTATTTTATCTAGGCAGTCGTTCTTATGAACCATCAGAAATAAAATACGTAAGACAAAAAAATATTTATATGCGCGGTGCAGATGAATTACAAACAAAAGAAAACTGGGAACGTGCCGCAGATGAAGTTATGCGAAAGATAGGTTCTCGTAATTACGTGGTATCGTTTGACTTTGATGCAATTGACCCGTCGGTTTTTAAAGACGTACTTGTACCAGAAGCAAATGGCATAAGCCTAGAGGCCGCAGAACACTTTGTAAAAACTTTTGCACCAAATGCACATAGCTTTGAGTTCGTAGAATATGCCCCGACGGGTGACGAAAATAGTGCATTTATTGTAAAAAAACTAATTGATATTGCAGCAGGTAACTAATTACAAGATTCATTTTTTTCTTTGCATAACAAATTATGACGGTAAATATTTCTTGCTAAATCATCGCTAATGATGTCCCAGTCATTTTTACGCCCATAAATCGGTATGCAAGGAAAGCAGGCACTATTATTCTGCAATTGTGTATTGTTCGCGCAAGAAGTGACGGATATCGTACACACTAGTATTAAAAGTTTTTTCATTTATTTTTTCCACCGTTTTAATGATTGTTGATTGATTCTGCACATTTAATTCTGCTATTTGCGTCTTACATTTTTGTGACGAAACACGTGCACCTGCAAAATAAGAACCAACTATAAAAAAAAATATCAAAATAAAAATATATATCTTCATTGTTAATCAACCTATAATAAATAAAAACCGCACTTAATAGCGCGGTTTTATTACCTATAAGAAAAGTTCTTTACTGATTCATAGATGAAAAGAAATCATCGTTAGTCTTTGTAAGACGCAATTTATCCAACAAGAATTCCATGGCCTCTAACGTACCCATAGGATTTATGATACGTCGCAACACATACATTTTGGTCAAAGTATCTTTGCCGACCAACAAGTCTTCTTTACGGGTACCAGACTTAGTAATATCAATTGCCGGATAAACACGTTTATCAGATAATTTTCTATCAAGAATTATTTCGCTGTTACCTGTACCTTTAAATTCTTCGAAAATGACTTCATCCATCTTAGAACCTGTATCAACCAAAGCGGTCGCTATTATCGTTAAAGAACCGCCACCTTCTATATTACGTGCTGCACCAAAGAAACGCTTTGGACGCTGCAACGCATATGCATCAACGCCACCGGTTAAAACCTTACCGCTGCTTGGCACAACTGTATTATACGCACGCCCTAATCTGGTAATAGAATCTAATAATATAACAACATCTTGCCCTGCTTCTACTAAACGTTTTGCTTTTTCAATCACCATTTCTGCAACTTGAATGTGTCGCGCAGCCGGTTCGTCAAAAGTAGAAGAAATTACTTCTCCCTTTACGCTACGTTGCATATCCGTAACTTCTTCTGGTCTTTCATCAATTAATAACACTATCAACTTAACTTCCGGATAATTCGTAGCAATTGAGTGAGCAATATTCTGTAACATTACTGTTTTACCGGTACGCGGAGGTGCAACAATCAGACTACGCTGTCCCTTACCTGTCGGGGCAATCAAATCAATTACTCGTGCCGATAAACTTCTACCTTTATCTTTATCATCAACAACTTCCATTTTCAGCATTTCATCTGGATATAATGGCGTCATATCATCAAAAGATACGCGATGACGTAACTTTTCTGGATCCCCACCATTTACCCGTTCTATCGTTTCCAGTGCGAAATAACGTTCGGATTCATTTTGCGGAGCTTGAATCTGCCCTTCTATATAATCACCTGTCTTTAAACCATATTTTTTTATCAACGCTGGGGATACGTATAAATCATCCGGTCCTGCCAAATAATTACTTTCTGGTGCCCGAAGAAAACCAAAGCCATCCGACATACGTTCAAGCACCCCATCACCTATTAACGTTATCTTTTTATCTGCCGCAAAAACACGCATAACAGCAAAACGTAACTGCTGCACGTTCAGTTGCGCTGGATTTTCAATACCCATATCTTCAGCCATTTTCAACAATTGTTGCGGCGTTTTTGCCTTTAATTCATTTATATGCATAAATAATCCTTTTTGGAAATAGGAGTGATGCGAGAATCCGCCCTCCTTTCATAAGACCCATTTATTATATAATTTTTTTGACAAAAAGTCAAGTAAAGACAATTTTATTTAAGCCGATGATCATAAAAATTCTTGCAATTTATTGGTTTTGTTGCTCAAATTATATATATGAAATAAAAAAGGAAGTCACGATGGCAGGAAGTATAAATAAAGTAATACTTGTCGGAAACGTCGGGCAAGACCCACAAGTTCGTACAATGCAAAATGGTCAGAAAGTTGTCAGTTTTTCTTTAGCAACATCCGATCGCTGGCGAGACAGACAAACTGGTGAACAGAAAGAACAAACCGAATGGCACCGCGTTGTAATTTTCAATTCTAATTTAGTAGAAGTTGCAGAACGCATGTTACAGAAAGGCACCAAATTATACTTGGAAGGTTCTTTACGTACCCGCAAATGGCAAAATCAACAAGGTATAGATGTATTTACAACCGAAGTTGTTCTTAATCAATTCGCGGGGCAAATGGTAATATTATCAGGGGCTAAAAGTTTAGACGGCTCTGGTTCTAGTAATGAATACGGTGCCCAATCTTCAACTGCTTCACAACCCCAAGAAGAAATATCTGTTGCAGATATCGGTGATGACATTCCATTCTAAAGCGATAAAAACACAAAAACCCGCGTTTTGCGGGTTTTTTATTTTACCTTGCATTACAAGTAATATAGTAATAACATTATTATGTCAGCGAGAGTTTCGTTGATGAGGTGTGGAAACCTCATACTGGCGTCGGAATAGATACTTATGACGCGCAATTAGCGCGTGTTTTAGTATCAAACTTATTACGACGAAAAATAAAACTCCTGATTTTGGTCAGGAGGGCTGTTAAATATTAAATAAACAGCACAATTCCAGTAATTGTTTCCAACCTCCTGGCCACCAAATTTTGGTGGTTTTTTGTTTCAACAAAAATCAGGAGATTGAAATATGAAAAACAAGAAAATTTTTATGTCAACCTATATAATTTTTATATCGCTAACCCCAAAGTTTTTAATTGGAGCCACAGGTATTACATATGGTCAGTGTTCTAGCAACCCAGACCTCTTATGCATTTCTGACGCGGACTGTCCCACAGGAGATACTTGCATAGGAGGAAGTGGAGGGACAACAATATGCACAAATTTAAATTGCTCATCAACTAGTTGGGAAAGTGCGCAATCTAGTGGATATGAAACACGGCAATACAAATATTGTTCAGGTCGATACACCTGCGTATCTGAAACAGAATATCGTTGTGCATCTGGTTATTATGGTTCAAGCACAAACGGAACAAACGGCTGCACACGTTGCCCATCTTCTAACGGGATTTATGGAACATCCGCAGCTGGCAGTAAACTTATAACAAATTGTTATATGCCAACGGAAACAATATTAACAGATGAAACAGGAACTTTTATCTACACATCAGATTGCTTTTATACAAATTAAAAAGAAACCGCCAACTGGCGGTTTCTTTTTAAAATCTATATGATCCAGATATTTTAATATTGTGTAGCTGTATTGAATCATTGTACTGATAACGATAATCCAAACCAACCTGAATTCCTGTTACAGACAAGAATTCTATACCGCCACCAATGTTAGCCCATAAAGGATCAATATCTACGTCATATTTAGTATATGTATGTGCCAAAGCAAATTTATATTTTACATAATCTGGTGCACCCAACACATCATATTCAACGCCTATTGATGCATATGGACGAATCTGGAACCATGATGAAGGATATATACGTTTCTGAGCTGTTAACGAATACCCAGGTGTTAAGATCAAATATCCGTCTGATTGCATGTCCATATAATCCTGACCGGCTGCATGCTCTGTAACATCAAAGCCAAAATTATATCCAACACGAGCATACATATTACCGACGATATATTGATTCAACCAGTCATGCAGCAATCCCCACTCACTTATCAAACTAAACGCTGTACCACTACCATCAATATGGTCTACCAAAGCTTGATCACGAGATATATCCAATAAGTGTATATCTAAGAAGGCGTTACCATATAGACGAGTCTTTTCGCCTAATATCTTCATTAAATAACCACCTAATCCGATATTCAAATCATCAACCGTCATATCAACATTCGTTAACAAAGACTGTTTTGGCAAATAACCTAAATCAACTGTATCAGAATTATCACTAGAAGAATTAGATACTCTTGCAGTTAATCCTAAGATAGTTGTTTCAGAATTCTGCCAATCGAAACCACCAGCTATATTAAAGCGCTGACCGTCCGCGTGTTTACCGTCAGAAACATTCTGGAAGAACATACCATAATCCACATCCAACCAAGCCTTCTTTAAACTACGGTTACGATTCCAAATGAACTCATCAAACATACGATCTTCAAAATCACGGAAATTTGTATGTTCGTTCAACACAATATTTCCAGCAATTTGTTCCAGTTCACGAGCTTGGAATAAGCGACTAAAGCGCGCCAAACCAGTACCATCACCGGTCATATTATAATATTCCATACGATCGTATAATTCATCTGCCATCTGAGATAAATTTGTGCCTTTAAATATCTGAGGTATTAGCTCTATTGGTGTACCGTTAAAGAATTTTGTATTCAATAACTGACCAGCTATTAAATCGTCCAAAGCCCCAGCTGAAACATATTCTCCTTTTGTATGAGGTTCAGTTACCCCAACAATAGGTTGAATCTTAAACACTTCAACAGGTCCACCAAAACTAGGATCAAATACAATATACAAACTATCAGCAACCCCATCGCCATCAGTATCACGTTCTGATATATATATAGGCAGCTTATCGTCCGAACCGTTATATTCACCAAAACCAGGTTTATTTAATGTATCCAAATAAGAGACACAAATTGTACCATCTGCGTTACAGAACTGAACATCTAAATTACGTAACTTCTCAAATTCTTCTGTTACACTGATACCATTATTAGCATGTAACAACCAAATTGCAGATCCTTGGTCAACTGTGTCAAACAAAGTTATACCAACTTGAGGTTTTGTTGTCGCAGTTTCGTTCCAAATACCAGAAATATTAGATACAAACTTATCGCCAACTGTAATTAAAGCCTCGCCCCCTTCTTGATTAATAATTTCACCAATTTTGTTGGTCTCACTTGCTTTTATTTCTGACCAATATTTTGATGTATTTTTAGGCATAATAGCAGCCCATAAATCGCTGTCATTATTAAATACATAGCTACCATTTACGATATCCAAGCTTTTAATTCCCCAGAAATCAACACCGCCAGAAACAGTTCCTTCAATAGTTGCATCGATCCAGGTATCTGCTTGATTCTTTGCAAAGCGCAAATCTGACGCCATTATATCACCAGAAACATTAACCGTGCTAGCATTTATTTGCATTTTACCAGAAACCTGATCAATTCCTGCCACTTCAAAATTCGTTGCAGTTATTGTATAATCATCAGAAACAACATTTACCGTACCCGGTTCCAGCAACCCCGAGTAATTTTGGTACAACATTGCATTCTGTGTTGTAAAGTTCTCTTTAGAATTTAAACCTTTACCTTTTAAAGTTACAGTTCCTAAATTACCCGATGCAAAATTATCAACATTTGTCATGCCTGCACCAGAATCCAGACTTAAAACACCTGTATTTGTAATTAATGCTAAATTTATACCCTTATCACTATTTATAGTTAATGAACCGCTATTAGATATATTCTTTGCCATAAAACTTGCGGCACCAAATGTTACATCAGCCCCATCGGCAACATTTATATTACCGTTACTTATATTACCATTATCACCATCACCTAACACGACAGCATCAGAAAAATCAAATATTGCAGTTCCTGAATTAGCATAATAATTTCCACTTACATTCAATGAGGTTCCTGCAAACTTTATATCGTTTGCCAACAAATTTAATGCCCCGGCTTGCGTACTTGTTGGAATGCCTTGTATTACATCTCCGTTCACAGATACAGCCCCAGAAGAACCCATATAAACAGAATCTACATCAGAATTAACATTCACTTTACCGCCGTTTAATATATTCAAACCAGCAATAGATATATTTGGCAAAATCACAGAGTTTGAATTAGCTATTAAATTCAATGTACCCGCAGCGTTTATCATTCCACCAACAGATATAGAATTTCCCGCTTCTAAACTTAAAGTATTTGCTGCCCCCAAATCTACTGGGCCACCAACTTTGACATCGGCTTTATCTGACTTTAATGTCAGATTATCTGTGCCTTCTACAATTAAACCACTGGTTGGCTTTGAAGATATTTTTGAAGCATTAAACCATATACCATTACCAATATCTATACCCCCTTCTGTACCCCCTTCTGTCGCAGTAATTTGGGTACCGCTTGCCAACAAAGTACTTTTTTCGTCAACGCTTAAAGACCCTACGTTTGCATCATCTGCCACTATACCAACCGTTGCCCCATTAGAAGCAGAAAGCGCACCATTTACCGTCAATTGTTGCGAAGAATCAGTAGCAAAAGTTAACTTATTATTAGCACCTTTTACAACTACACCTTTTCCTACTGTAATAATTTTTCCAGCCAAAGTTACATTATAAGAATTACCACTTTGTTCTGCACTTATATTACCACCGATATTTAACACATCTTCTGAAGACATAATGAACTGTTGTGGTCCAGACGCATCTACATAAACATCACCCTTACCTGGCGTACTTGAGGTTCCCCCAACGTTAAAATCATTATTAATTTGGATAGTTTGTCCCGCCGTCACAGAATACGTTGAATTATTTATATTCATCGTACCGCTAGTAACACTTAACGCACCGTCTATATTAACACCACCTTTTAAAGTATTGATACTTAGCAAACCACCATTAACAGCAACAGCACCTATCTGCATAGCCCCATTATTCGTATCAGAACCTTGTACGGTCGTTGTACCATCAGCATTTTTCAGGTAACCACTAATTTCAATATCTTTCGCATTTATATATGTTGTTCCAGAAATGTTCGTTATATCTTTGGCTGTTATTTTACCAATAGCATTGGTATAAGCCGTAATACTTAAATTTCCACCATTATTAGACGCACTTTGCATTTGCACCTGGGCACCGTTTAAGTCCATCGTTCCATAATTTGATACATCTCCGCCGATATCTAATTCTGCCCTAGAAGCTATACTTGTTTCAGAATTTGCACGACCGATAACGGCCTCGGTAATTTTTATTCCGGCACCTTCTTGATCGGTTGCATTAATAATTAAAGATTTACCAGAATTAGTTATGCTGCCATTAATAGATAATTCTGTCGCGATAAGAGACATATTGGCATCTGTATTATAAACGACATTAGAATCTACATCATTCCCCACACCATTTATAACATTGCTATTAATTTCTAAACCGCTTTTGGTAATAGTTAAGGCAAATTCTTCTAATTTATTCGAGAACACATTTAACCACATATCTGGATTTGTTTTTTCCCCGAATACCAAAGTCCCCGTAGTTAAAGAGAACTTATTCTTACTATTCATAGCACTTAAATCAAAACCGTAGCTAAGATTTGTCTCGTTTTCTACGTTGATTACTAAGTTACCAGAATTCGCAAAAGATCCCTCTTCCGCATTTCCGCCTTTTACTATCAAATTATTGGCGGATAAATACATTCCCTCTTTCTCGGAATATACATCCGAATCGTTTTTGATGGAACCTTTAACATAAACGTCCCCATCAACATCTATGGTCATCTTAGAGTTAGAATTATATATAGAACCATTATTAACATCTAAATTACCCGTAGAAGAAATTGTCATATCACCGGCAAAATCACCGTTTTCAATATCACCGTTTTCAACCGTAATAGACCCTGCTGTAAAATTAGCTGTTCCGGTACTATTATTAGAAAAACTTCCGATAGTGGCCGCATCAGCAACTTTTATATTCGTATTACCTGTATTGTTAAGGCTAATTGCACCTGTTGACATAGAATTAGCACTTAAAGAAAAACCATTATTGATAACCGTCCCATTTGTTACCGAAAAATTATTTGCATTACTTATCACCAATTCGCCCAAAGCATTAATATTATTTTGCACAGTGACGTTTATGGTAACAGGTTCAGTTGCAGACCCTTCAGAATACGGAGCCAATGCTAGATAATACCCATCATTTACAAATAGCTGATTAGAAATAGTAATATCTTCGTCTGAACGAACGGTAAATTTTCCACCTAAAAATGTACCGGCATTAAAATTACCGTCATCCTCCATTCCCGGCTCTATTTGTATACCAATATTCATATTGGTAACGTTTATCGCCTCACCCTGTGGGGTGATATAACCTTCTAAAGGTTCTGTTTCAGTACCATTAACAACAAAGGCTTGCGCCCCAAACGGGGCCAAGCACAACATAAAAAATATTGTCTTTTTCATCATATTTCTATTTCTTTCCAACCAATTTTATGATTATATTATTGCACAATTCGTCGAATAACACAAGACGGAACTATAAAATAAATTAATTATTTTAGGAATAAGGAGAAAAAAGCATGTTTTCTATAAAAAACGTTCACGCACGCCAAATTATGGATAGCCGTGGTAACCCTACTATTGAATGCGATATTGTTCTAGATGGTGGTGCTTTTGGTCGCGCCGCGGTACCTTCTGGCGCGTCAACAGGCTCTTTTGAAGCACTAGAACTACGCGATGGTGGCAACGCATATATGGGTAAAGGCGTATTAACGGCGGTAAAAAACGTGAATGAAGTAATTGCGCCCGCAATTTCTGGTATGGACGCATCTGATCAAACAGCGCTTGACGAAAAAATGCTTACTTTAGATGGCACACCAAACAAAGAAAAACTCGGTGCAAATGCAATATTAGCCGTATCTTTAGCAGCAGCTCATGCTGTAGCACATCAGAAAAAGATACCTTTATATAAATATATCGCCGAAATATACGGCAATTCGAACCCGAATTTATTACCACGTCCTATGATGAATATAATTAACGGTGGCGCGCACGCAGACAACGGTCTTGATGCACAAGAGTTTATGATTATTCCAAATGGCGCAAAAAGCGAATCGGAAGCCATCAAAATGGGTTCAGAAATATTCCATAACTTAAAATCAATATTAAAGAAAAACGGAAGTTCTACTAACGTTGGTGACGAAGGTGGTTTTGCGCCAAACTTTCATTCTTGCACAGAAGCGCTTGACACAATAATTTCGGCAATTCGCTTGGCCGGGTATACCCCAGGTACAGATGTTTCAATCGGTTTAGACGTCGCGTCATCTGAATTCTATAAAGATGGTATATATTCATTTGAAGGGAAAAAAATGACTGCGGAACAGATGATAGAATTCTATGCAGATTTAATTTCTAATTACCCGATAATATCTATTGAAGATGCACTTGCCGAAGAAGATTGGGAAAATTGGAAAAAATTGACTGATAAAATCGGTGACACATGTCAACTGGTCGGAGACGATTTATTCGTAACTAACCCTGTTCGCCTAAAGAAAGGAATTGACGCAGGCGTTGCAAATGCTATATTGATAAAAGTAAATCAGATTGGCAGTTTAACTGAAACACTTCGCGCGATAAAAATGGCCCAAGATGCAAAATACGGTGTCATTATTTCTCATCGCAGTGGCGAAACAGAAGACACAACAATTGCCGATTTAGCGGTTGCAACTAACGCCGGTCAAATAAAAACTGGTTCTATGTCGCGTACAGACCGTATGGCAAAATATAATCAACTGCTAAGAATAGAAGAAGAACTTGGCAATGAAGCAAAATATGGCATATAACAAAGAAACAAAACAATGATCGCAACTTTTAACATTTTGCTTACAATAAAATACATACTAGCAGTAATGATTATTGTAATGATAATCCTTATGCCGGCTTGGCTTGCAAGTCAAACAGGAAAAAGTAAGCAAGACTCGATTCTTGTACGTTTAGGCAGTTGGCTTTTCCTTTGGACTGGTATCGGCTGGTTGTGGTCATTGTTTTGGGCCGCAAAAAAATAAAAAACTCGCTTAAAAGCGAGTTTTTTATTAACTTGACAAAAATTATGGGGGAAAATCCCCCCAAAAAACTAAAATTACGCAATTATTTATTATTTTATTTTTCTAAAGAATCTGATTTTATATCCAATTTGCGTTTTTTCCATTCATTAGCTAAGTTTACAGCTGCAATACCCTTTTTCAAACCAGCAACGTGCGCCGCATGTCCACTGCTCTGAACAGCCTCAACCCCTTTTAAAATATCTTTTATCTTTTCCGTCATGTTCTATGCCTCTTTACAAACATCTCTCGGATGATTGAAATATATACGAATAAATATTTTTTGTCAAGTGTTTTCGTATATATTTCCTATCCGATAAATTATTGTGTACAGCCATACATACCGCAGGCAGAATTTTGATTTGGATCAATGTATTCTTCCACTACAGTTACAGGAACCGCTTTTTCTTCGGTATAATGAACTTCTTTGACAACCTTAACGCGACGGTTCGCAGCATTAGCAACACCGTCACCGGTCTGAACAGCTAAGTCTTCTTCACCGGCAGAAACAGCAACTATCTGGCTTGCAGGAATTCCGTATTTTATCAACATTTTCTGGACGGCTTCTGCGCGACGACCACCAAGAGCATAGTTATAATCTTTACTTCCCATTGTATCGGTATGACCAACAACAGAAACCTTTATATTTTTACTACCTTGCGTAGCCGTAGCCAACTGCTGTATCAATTCTTGATATTCAGGTTTAATCGTCGCCTTATCAAAGTCAAACATTATCTCGAAAACTTCTTCCATAACATGCTGCTTAGGTTCTAACGGAATTTGTTGTACCTTGATGAAAGTTTTTTCATATGTTTTCTCTGTACTTGCTTGTAATTTATCAAGTCTTTCATTTATTGCTGCAAGTTCGGCCCTCATCGCCATCATCATATTGATGAATTCTTCACGAGTAACCAACTCATCACTTACTTGCGGAATTTCTTCTTTAGCAGCCGGAACGCAATTCACATCCCCTTCATGAGTACATTCTCTTACGCTGCTATCATTAATTGTTTTATCCCCACCATAAATATTCTGATTAAATACCATCGGCTGAACAGGTACAGGATTTATTAAATGTTCTGGAACATTCACATTATTTACTATTATGACACCTTCACGAGCCTTTCCCATTCCATTCATAGCGGCCATATTACGGGTATCAGGATAATACGTCTGCGTTGAAGGTTTACTATTGCGTTCTACAGCATATAAAACTTCCCCATTAGTTGTAACCGTAGTTTCTGTAGTTTCTGTTTTCGTATTTATTATCTTACCACCCGTACAATCACGTAAAGCAGTCATTGTTTTATAATATCTATCGCGACATTCCTGAGCCGTACCAGCCTGCCCACTAGCCGAAGCCGATAACCAGCAATCATACTTTGCCTGTGCCTCTGCGGCCAATTGAGGGTTCGTCATACTTGCATCGTTTTTTAACTGATCCAGCAGTTCATTATATGCGGTATAAAGTTCAAAAGATTCTTGTTCATTTTCCACAGGCCAATTATCCAAGGTCTCTGGGAATGGAAGTTCACCGCTAAATGCTGCAATCGCTTTTTGAGCAAAGTATTCACCCATATCTGGGTAACCACTTGTACGAGCATTATAAATAGCATACGAACGATAATTCATAGCCAGCTGATTTAAAAAGGAATCTTTATGCGGTGCGGAATAGACGTCTAAACTTTCTATATAATCAACAGTTGGCGTCGATGCCAACGCATATTCATCATTGTTACTACCTGCGCAAGCCGCCAATACCGCAACAGAAGCAATAGCCAACATACGAGAAACAACAAACAGTGAAATTGAATATTTGTTTTTCATCAAAAATTCCTTTTTATAATCTACTTTATTATACGTTTTTTTGACATATGAGTAAAGCGAAAAAGTAGCGAATCAGAACACCTAAATTCGGTAAATTTTATTTACTGAACAAAGATGTTGCAAACGCACCAATCGTACCAACAGAACCACCTAAACCATTAGAGTTTGTTATACCGCTAACCGCTTCCATAATAGATCCTGTATTTGTAGGTTCCCCTATAGAATTAATCGTATCCTTCAAGAATTCACCCCACATTTCACGTTTCTTTGCATTCAAACGCGAATAGGAACATTGTTCAATTTTACTCATCAACGTTCCGGCCATTTTTAATTCAGATGGACTATAATCCGCATCCGTAAAATCCACTAAATTAAATATATCATAAATGTTTGAAACTGTTACTTTATCTTTATCAGAACATAAACCACCAGGAGACCCATCAGAACAATATGTTGCTTTACCTACCTTAGGGAATTTTTCCCACGGCATACCTTTATCCCCATCGCTTGCGAAATAATCATAACAAATCATTTCTTCCATCTCGGTAGATTTATAAAGTTCAACAGCTGTACGATACCCACCAGAGGCCGTTTCACAGCGTTTAATTCCCAATCTTTTTTGAACTTCATCTGCTGTCATTACACCTGTTTTTGCCCATTCTTTAACAATATTATCAACAAAATTTATTTCCTGTGTACTTGGTATACACTCTGCGGTTAATTCTTTTTGTTTTGCGCTTAATTGTTGAACATTGCTAATCAAACCCAACACCGTCGGCAACAAGCTGCTTACCGTAGTAGAAGACGAAGACTCTTGTGCCGCAACAGGCGCGGCCTTATTTATTGTAACAGCAGACGCCGGCGTTCCGCTTACGCACACCAAAGCCCCAATAAAAAATAGTAAAATTCTTTTCATCTCTCTTGGGATGAATTATAACATAAAAAAAAATTATAATAAATATAAAAATTGCTTTTTAGTTCTATTCGCGGTAAACTGTGCGCGTGCAAGGAGACAAACGAAGTTTCATCATATTCTTTAAGCACAGACGATTAAAGCGTCTGTGGCAATTTTTCTTTACTGGATGGGGTTTAGTCATGGTGGCGGCATTAATTGCTGGTGCTTTATTTACTCGTCAATTATTATGGACTCCGATATCTGCGATAAACATGACCGATATAGTCAGTAATCAATTTAAAATGTCAAATGCGGCATTTTTCGGAACGGACTCCAACGGAGAACCTTTTTATATACAGGCGGCAAGCGGTCGACAAGAATACGATAGGCCTAACATAATCTTATTGGATAAAGTTTCTGGAACAACCACCAGAATATCTGACGGTCAAAAAATAACCGACGACATAACAGCAAACAGCGGTGAATATGACCGAATAAAAAAAACAATTATATTAACTGATGACGTGCACGTTGATTCAAGTAACGGCGACAAAATTATAACAAATGAATTGGTGATAAAACTATGAAACAATCTGTATTACGCGTTCTACATTTATCAAAATCATACGGGAAACGTATGGTAATTAATGACATTTCAATGGAAGCTCATCAAGGCGAATCGGTTGGATTATTAGGTCCAAACGGTGCAGGAAAAACGACCGCTTTTTATTGCATCACAGGTCAATTAAACGCAACAAGAGGACAAATATTTTTAAATTCTCAGGACATCACTCATCTACCTTTTTACCAGCGTGCTCGCTTACACATTGGATATCTTCCCCAAGAAAACAGCGTATTTCGTGGATTAACGGTCGAACAAAATATTATGGCAATTCTTGAAGTTGTTGAACCAAGCAGAAAAAAACGTCATCAAAAGTTAGATGCTTTACTAGACGAATTCTCAATAACGGCTTTACGTCGCAGCCCTGCCACTGCGCTATCTGGTGGTGAACGTCGTCGCGTAGAAATTGCCCGCGCATTAGCAAACGACCCAAAATTTATATTATTAGACGAACCTTTTGCAGGTATTGACCCGATCGCAGTAAACGAAATTCGTGATTTAGTGTCCCAATTAAAAAACCGTGGTTTAGGCGTTATCATAACCGACCACAATGTTCGTGAAACATTAGGAATAACAGATCGTAGTTATGTGTTACATGACGGGAAAATATTAAAACATGGCACCACCCCAGAAATTGTTAAAGATGAAATGGTAAAAAAAGTTTATCTTGGGGAAGATTTCGTTATGTAAAAAAAACCGCCGCTGGCGGTTTTTTTTTAAGATTCTTCATCGTCCACATCATCATCTTCATCATCAACATCAACAGCATTCAAATCAATTTCTTTTGGGACACCTAAAATATCTTCAATTTTCTCGGACGCAGCATCTATATCTATTTTATGCAACACAGCAAATTCTTGAGCCATACGTTCCAAAGCTCGCAAATATAACTGTCTTGCAGAGAAAGTCATAGTATCCGTTGCATTACGTCGCTGCAAATCGCGTACTACTTCGGCCAGCTTCATTGGATCCCCAGAGTTTATATTCTCTTCGTATTGGGCGGCACGACGAGCCCAAATCATACGTTTTGCCCCCGCCTTACCTTTTGCTGAAGATATAGCCTCATCCATTTTTTTGATAGATGTTAAAGGTCGCAATCCTGAAATTTCTGCACGCTCAACAGGAACACGTAAAGTCATATGATTACGTTCAAAATCAATGACCAACATTTTTATTTTCTGCCCGCCTATAGTTTGCTCCTCAACGCGCACAAGCTTTCCAACGCCCTGCGTTGGGTAAACAACATACTGACCTGTTTTAAAATCTAATTTCTTACTTGGCATAATCTGGATACCTTTACAGTTGCCATTCTCTCTGTCCCAAATATTATAGCACAAAAAACAAGAAAAACAAATGACCTATATAAAAAAATAAAAAACGCCCTTTTCAGAGCGTTAAATATCATTATCTGATGGCCCTTCTTAGCGACCCGGACGTTCTTCTGATACTTGATTCTCGGCTTCCAGACGTTGTACCTGTTGATACAGCACAAACCCATTCACCGTCTTGCAATACCGCCGTCTGACCATCTGGACAATCAGGTTTACCTAAATTCCATGCAAAGCAACTGCCCCTTTGATAAGACGAATACGTTGCATTATCAGCACCACCATAAGTATAAGCACCATATTCAGGGTTCCAATACCCCTCAGGTTGACCGCTGCACCACTTACGGTCCCCAAAACATTCTATACAATTACCATTAGCATCACATAATTCCATCGGATAAGCAGTTGTTTTATAGCCTGTATTTGCGCGATCGCCGCTTCCCATGGTCTTACCTGTTTCTAAATCACGACACCATAACTTTTGACATTCCGCCGCATCAATATCATCAATATCACTATGCGATACCAAGATATAACCAGGTCCACACTTAAAGTCTGCCGCAGAAACATTGAATGCACCAAAAATGATGGAACAATTTATAATAAGTAAAGAAAATAAAATTTTTTTCATTCCTAATTCTCTATATTTACACATACATTTTACACGTTTTATATAACTTTTGCAAACGTCTTTTTTATTATTGTCCCAAACCTGCCGGAGAAAAACGACCTATATTATTAAATAACTCCTGCAAAGCATTCAATTCTATTGCTGCAGGTATTTGAGTTTCATCCTCAGAAATTATAACCTTAGGTAAGTCCACATCACGTAATACTTCAATATCTGTAACAGTTTTGCCGTTGACCCAAGCCAAAAGAACAGTCTTATTATCATATTTTAAAGGCAGGGGCCCACGGTAATTTTCATCAACCCCATAATATATCCACACCTCATCCCCATAAATTGTCTTAGCCTGAGGGGAACCAATTTCTTGCGTTAATTGAGATGTTGTTTTAATTTTTGCAACTTCAGATTCTAAATCTGGTGGGAAAACATAACCGCGATGTTTGGTTTGAAAAGTACACGCCGCTAGAAATACAGTAAAAATCAAAATAGCTTTTTTCATACCCCAAATTTACACCAAAGCTCCTGCTGATTGCAACATAAAAAAGTCGCCTTTTAACGGCGACTTTTTACCCTTCACTGTTTTCTTTAACTTCCGGTGCATTCATCATCGCAAAATGAGCGATATACTTTTTCAACTCGCTACGATAATGATTGTTTTCTTTTGCCTCTTCCACCAACCTATCAAAATGTGGATTTACTGCGCGTGCTGCACCAAAACGACTTTCTGTTTTTAAGAAATCTTCTAATGGTGTTGGATTATCCACACTTGAATCCATAGTCAATGGACTTTTAGCCTCCAAAACCAATGACGGATCAAACCGATACAATGGCCAAGCACCGGTACTTACCATCTGCATCTGATGTTCAGCACCGTTCTGTAGCGCAAACCCATGGGCGATACATGGTGCATATGCCAATATAATTGACGGTCCTGGGAAAGCTTCTGCTTCACGGAAAGCACGAATCGCTTGCGCTTGATTAGCCCCCAACGCTATTTGAGCAACATATGCACCAGACATCATGGCGATCATACCCAAATCTTTTTTTGCATGTTCTTTACCACCAATTGCAAATTTCATACTTGCCCCGAACGGCGTCGCTTTAGATTGTTGCCCCCCTGTATTAGAATAACCTTCTGTATCCAAAACCAAAATGTTTACATTTTCACCACTATGCAACACATGGTCTAAACCGCCATAACCAATATCATACGCCCAGCCATCTCCACCAATTATCCAGATAGATTTATCGACTATTTCACCGACCAAGCTGCGCGCCAAATCCGCTCTTGGCGAATCGATTTTATCCAACTGGATGCGTAATTTTTTTTCTATTTCACGTTGCTTTTCATGGTTACGTTCTGCGAAAAATTCCTCAACTTTTGGAATATTTAACTCAAATAATAAACTTTTTAATGTTTCTCGCTTCTGATTCAGCGCAACACGCATACCCAAACCATATTCTGCATTATCTTCAAACAATGAATTAGACCATGCTGGCCCCCTTCCATTTGAATCGCACGTCCACGGGGTTGTAGGTAAATTACCGCCATAAATAGAAGAACATCCGGTCGCATTTGCGACAACCATTCTATCACCGAACAAATGCGCCATCATCTTAATATAAGGCGTTTCTCCGCAGCCAGCACATGCACCGGGAAATTCAAAATAATGCGGCAATAACTCAACATGTTTTGGGATATTCAAATTTAATTTTTCACGTGGAATATCTGGAATTTTCTGCGCTGCATTAAAGGCTTTTTGTTGAGATTCTGAATCTTTTAAAGCCATCATAGACAAAGCCTGAACCGGGCAATTTTTTACACAAACATTACATCCTGTACAATCTGCAGGTGAAATATTCAATGTATAGTACATATTCTGACCCAATTCTGGCGTTTTCATTGGTACAACTATTACCCCATCAGCTCTTGCTTGTTCAGCCTGCTTTTCTGTCATTACTTTAATACGAATCGCTGCATGCGGACATAAAGTTGAACATTTACCACATTGAATACATTTTGAAAGATCAATTGTTGCTACTTTTTCAGAAATGGCACGCTTTTCATATTTTGCTGTACCGACAGGATATTGCCCTGCTCCAAACTCGCCATCAACACGGAAACGGGATACCGGCAAAGCGTCACCACGTTGTGCAGCCATTTCACCCAAAGTTCCAGCAATTTCTGTAGGCGTATCTAATGTCATAGCCGGCACGAAATCTGGTGCAAAATTAGATACAGATGACGGCAATTTGTACTCGTGTAGATATTCGGACGCCTTATCAACCGCGTTCCAATTAGCCTGGACAACATCCATACCCTTCTTTTTATAAGTTTTTTCTATGGCAACTTTTGCGCTTTTTGCCGCAACTTCTGGATCAATCACATGCGTCAGGTTAAAGAAATTCAACATAATGAAAGTGTTAATTCTGTTTCCTAAACCTAATTCCGCCGCCGCCGCATTTGCATTCAAGAAATATACTTTCGCACGCAAGCGCATAAGATGTTCTTGACTTTCGCGTGGCAGATTAGCAAAAGCAACTTCCGGCGACATAGACGTATTTATCATTACAGTACCACCAGCACGTAAACCTTTAAAAACGTCAAAGCGTTGCGCAATCATAAAATTAGAAACACTTATAAAATCAGCAACCTCTATCAAATATTGACTTTGAATTGGTTTATCAGAAAAACGAATATGAGATGCCGTCAATCCCCCAGATTTTTTCGAATCGTATACAGCATAAGATTGTGGGTACAAATCAGAATTTTCACCAACAATTTTAACAATGTTCTTTACAGCACCGACAGTACCATCAGAACCAATTCCGTATAAAATTGCGGTCTTAAAATTAGGATCTTGAACCGCAAAAGCTGGATCTGTTTTCAGTGACAACCCGCTTAAATCATCATCTATACCGACTGTAAAATTATGGTGCAACGTATCGCGCATCAAGTTTTCATAAACTGCTTTTACATCACGTGGTTTAAATTCTTTTGACCCCAAACCATATCTTCCACCAAAAACGTTCGCCTTATCACCTATAACAGTTTTTACATCTTGATACAAAGGTTCTCCTAAAGCCCCAGGTTCTTTGCACCTATCTAAAACAGCAATACGTTTTACTTTTTTAGGTAAAACAGATAAAAATTCTTCACGTGGGAAAGGACGGAATAAATGTACTTTTATTAAACCTAATCCCTTTGGAAGATGCGGTAAAGTTTCTTCTATTGTTTCACAAGCGCTTCCCATTGCGACTATAACATTTTCTGCTTTTGGGTCACCTACATAATCTACTAAATGATACTGACGCCCAGTTAACTTTGCGAATTTATCCATACATTTCTGAACAATTTCTGGGGTTTTATCATATAAAGGATTTGCTGCTTCACGTCCCTGAAAGAAAACATCAGGATTTTGTGCAGTACCACGAACTGTTGGTTTATCCGGTGTCATACCACGTTCACGATTTTTCAAAACCAACTCATCTGGAATCATTTCATGTAATATATCATCACTAATTCTTTCCAATCTGGATTCTTCGTGGCTTGTTCTAAACCCGTCAAAGAAATGCAAAAAAGGCACCCTAGTAAGCAAAGTTGCTGCATGTGCAATTGCCGCCATATCATGAGCCTGCTGAACACTATGACTTGACAGTAACGCAAAACCAGTAGAACGCACAGACATAACATCACTATGATCACCAAAAATTGATAGTGCATGAGTCGCCAGCGCACGTGCCGCAACGTGCATAACAAAAGGCGTTTGTTCACCAGCAATCTTATACATATTAGGTATCATCAACAATAACCCCTGAGACGCAGTAAACGTCGTTGCCAACGCCCCCATTTGCAAAGCACCGTGCATGGCACCAGCGGCACCACCTTCTGATTGCATTTCTATAATTTGTGGAATTGCACCCCAAATATTCTTTTTATGCTGGAACGACCATTCATCAGCCAATTCACCCATTGTGCTACTTGGCGTAATGGGATAAATAGCCGCGAAATCAACACATCTATATGCAACGTCTGCCGCTGCCCAATTACCATCAACGATTAAATTTGCCATTTTTTTCTTTCCTTAAAAATTCGTACGGGCTATATGATACCCCGAAAATCATTACAAGGCAAGATTTATAAAATTTTGACAAAATTATATAATTGTAAAATATTATTTACCGACAATTTTCTTGAAGTATCTTACCGTCTTTTATTTGTAATCGCTGTTTATACTTTTCATAAACAGGGTTATCTTCGAAAACAAGACAATCACAATTTACAGGTAAATAAGACAACGTCTGAATATTATTCTTTGAACAATCAAGCAGTTCTACTTTCTGGGGACAAAACTTTAAATCTTTTAAAAGATTCCATCCGCAATCAAATTCTTCTACTTCAGCAGGCGCCCCTTTTAAAGAACGTAATTTATTACCGCTGCAATAATAATTTTTAACCTTTTCTGGCCCACCAATCAAATTTTTCAGCTGATTATCACAACAATAAAAGAAATTTGTTGCTTCTTTCGGGGCACCTTTTAAACTACGCAATTTATTAAACGAACAATTATACACTTTTACCTTTTCTGGTCCGCCTTCTAGCGATAACAAATCATTAAAAGAACAATAAAATATTTCCATAAATTTTGGTGCCCCTTTTAAACTTTTTAAATGGTTCCAGCAACAAACGTATTTTATTGCTTTAACGGGACCACCAACCAAAGATTCTAATTGATTATGATTACACAAAAACTCTTTAACGTATTTGGGCGAACCTTTTAAAGAATTTATTGAATTATAAGAACAATCATATACTTCGGCTTTACGAGGCCCCCCTTCAAGACTGGTTAATAAATTTGAATCGCAATAGAAACGTTTTACCTCTTTTGGCGCACCTTTTAATGAAGTTAATTGATTATATGAACAGCTAAAATAACTTAAACAAACACATGTTGAAAGATCCGGTAATTCCGTCAAACCCATTTTGGCAAGATTTATGCCTTCTTTTATAACAAAGTTCTTCGGCAATTCAAATACGTCATACTTTTTCCCATCCTGATAAAAAAACCTGCTTGGTTCGCCCATATTTGACCCCGTAACCTATTTTTTATCTGATTTCTTTTCCTTATCAGCAGAATTCTTATCATCAGAGGCTTTTTCATCGCCTTCTAATTCTTCATCTAAAGCGGCAGCATCTTCCGGCGTAGCAGGAACAAAACTTGCTTTTGCCTGTAATTTTGACATTGCTCGAACCATGTCCATAGCACGTTGCAATTGATAGTCCAAAGCGTCTTTTTCTTCGTCTGTTAATTCTTTTTCATCATCTGATTTCTTTTTTTCGTCTTTTTCAGAATCTTCATTTTTCAAAGAATTTTTAAACGACGCTTCTGAATATAGACTTTCTTTACGTTCCAAAACTTCCACTTTACTTTGTAAAACCTCTATATCTGGTGTGATGCCTTCGTTTTGAATTGAACGCCCAGAAGGTGTATAATAACGCGCAATTGTAATATGTATTGCCGTGCCATCACCCAAAGGTTTTTGTTGCTGAACACTTCCTTTCCCGAAAGATTGAGAGCCCATAACCAGCGCACGACCATTATCTTGTAATGCCCCAGCTACAATTTCAGAAGCAGATGCGGAACCATGATTAATTAAAACCACAACTGGTTTGCCATTTGCTAAATCACCAGCCTTTGCAAAATTACGTTCTATATCCGTTTTACGTTTACCACGTGTAGAAACAATTTCACCGGCGTCTAAGAAAGCATCAGCGACATCAATTGCCGCGGTTAAATAACCACCTGGATTATTGCGCACATCTAAAACATAGCCTATAACATCTTTCTTCTCTAATTTTTCTAATGCTTTTTCCAATTCTTTTGCTGTTGTTGCACCAAAATCTGATATACGAATATAACCTATTTTTTCTTCCGTATCTTCATCTGCACCCGCAATAGATTTTTCTTCATACTTTACAGATTCAACCTTAATTATGGCCCGCTTTAAAGTTATCGTACGCGGTTCTTCCCCATCAGATATTATTGTCAATTTTACCTTAGTTCCTGGACGACCTTTCATCTTTTTTACGGCCTGATTTAAAGTCATATCAAAAACCTGTTCGTCATCAATATGAGTAATATAATCACCTGCCTTAATTCCGGCCTTTGCCGCAGGTGTATCATCAATAGGTGAAATTACACGTACCGCACCGCGATCACTTGTAATCTGAATTCCTAAACCTCCGAATTCACCAGAAGATTTATCATTAAACTCTTTAAAGTCATCTGCAGACAAATACGAAGAATGAGGATCCAACGCCTGCAACATACCATTCATAGCAGCTTCTAAAATTTTCTTTTCGTCAGTTTCTTCAACAAAATTATCTCTAGCCGTTTCAAATACCAACGCTAATTTTTTCAATTGCTCATAAATCTGTTCATCTGTCAGATGCTCTACTGGTTCATCTTTTTTAGACTTATCGGCCCCAAAAACTGCGACTGGCATTACTAACATAAATAATACTAAAAGTTTTTTAAGCATACCCATTCCTTTCATATTACAGTGTAAAGAGTTACGAGTAAGCATAAAACAAAAAAACGCCGCTAGCAAGCGCGTTTTTCGCTAAAAATTAAAACAATTTAAAATAAACTTATCTGCTTCATCAAAACGTTAATCTTTTTCTTTAAACAAGCGTGCAGGATCTACTGCTTTATCCCCTCTTCTAACTTCTAGATACATTTCTGGTTTATCGGAATTCATACGTCCGATGGGTTCACCCGCCAAAACTTCTTGTCCAAGAATGACATTTATTTCACCCAGATTAGTCATAACGGTATTATATCCGTTTTTATGAGACATTATGATTACTTTACCAAAACCTTTGAAATTATCTGCAAACTTAATTTCTCCATCTGCCGGTGCCATGACCAACGCATCACCGCGAACTCGGATATGCCAGCCATCAGACTTTAAACCCAAAGCCGTTTTTTCTGCGAAACGAACAACAACATTTCCACGTACAGGTTTGTTTAATTTACGAATTGAAAAACGAGAATCAGAAGACATTTCAGAGCTCCCCACGCCGGCAGATAATTCAGATATATTTTTTGCGCGTGCCGACAAATCACGCAATTTTTTCTGCAACGCAGATTGTTGCGTACGTAATTTCTGATTTTGCGCTGAACGCGTACGCAACAATTTATCCAATTCATCTTTTTCTTCTGCATAACGTTTAGCGGTACGATCTAATTTTTCTTTTTCAACTGCCCGTTCTTCACGAATTTTAGCTAATTCTTTTATCTGCTCTGTTGCTGTTTTTATTTCTGCATCAAAACTATCTGCGGCCCCTGATAATATCGCTGACTTTAAAACGTATTCACGCATATCATCTGAATCAAAATTAGGATGTGATGCAACAAACAAAATACTTGCGGCAGCATCGGCAATTCGTTCCTGGTTTTGCTTTAATTCCCGTTCTAATTTATTACGTTGTGCATCTAAATCTTTTATTTTTTTGGTTACCGCACTTCTTTGTTCTTCCAGGGTACTTACACGATCAGCGGCTTTTACTAATTTCTTTTTTGTTGATTCAACTTCTTTATTAGATGTTTGAACCTGCTGTTCTATTTTTTTATTTTGTTGCTCTGTTTTTTTTATCTGTGCCTGAATATTGGCTAGTTCACTGGCACCATAAGCAACAGGAATTTGTAATATAACGCCTGCAACCCAAGCTGTGCAAACAGTTACCATAAAAAATTTTATAAACTTTTTCATATCCATTATATTTTAGCAAAATAACGCTAAATTGCAAACGCCCCCATTAAAATAACAGAGGACTTAAAGCCCTCTGTTATTTTATTTCTTTATGACACGCAAAAAAATTTTTTTGCCTTTTTGAACCATTATATCATCTGCAGGTATTACTTCTGATTTCCAATCGGTAACTTTATTACCGTTAATCTGAATTCCCCCTTGCTCTATCATACGTCTTGCTTCAGATTTTGATTCAAATAATTTTACAGCAACTAAGAAATCAATAATTCCCATAGGTTCAGAAAAACTTAATTCCACACTTGGAATATTTTCTGTTGAAGCGCCGCCACCAAATAAAGCCTTCGCCGCAGATTCTGCAGCCATAGCAGCTTCTTTTCCATGTGCAATTTCAGTTGCAGCAAACGCCAAAATTTTCTTAGCATCGTTTAACTCTGCACCTTCAAGCTTTGATAACTTAGCAATTTCATCTAAAGGTATTTCTGTAAATATTTTTAAGAACTTTTCAACCAAGTCATCGGGAGTATTGCGAAAATACTGATAATATTCATATGGCGTCGTCTTTTCTTCATTTACCCAAACGGCATTACCAGCAGACTTACCGATTTTTTCACCTTTAGAATCTGTAATCAAAGAAGTCGATAAAACAAAAGCTTCTTTACCCAATTTTTTACGTATCAACTCTACGCCCATAATGCTATTTCCCCATTGATCAGCGCCGCAGAATTGTAACGTACAATTATACTTATTATATAAAGTTAGAAAATCAACTGCTTGGAAAGTCATATAATTAAATTCTAAGAAAGTCATACCATTTTCTAGACGACGACGAACACTTTCCATGGAAAGCATACGCGGAACAGTAAAATCGGTACCAAATTCCGCCAAAAAGCCCATATGAGTATAATCTTTCATCCAGTCATAATTATCAACCATTATGGCATCGTTTTTCCCGTCACCAAATTTTATAAATTTTGAAATTGACTTTCTAAGCCCTGCACAGTTTTTTTCAATTTGGGCATCCGTTAACATAGGACGCCCCTTATCTCGCCCAGAAGGGTCCCCAATGCGCCCAGTAGCCCCCCCAACTAAAGCAATCGGTCGATGCCCATATTTCTGAAACCAACGCATTAACATCAAAGAAGCCAAATGCCCAACATGCAAAGAATCCCCCGTAGGATCAGTTCCCCAATATGCTGTGACCTGCCCCGCATTTAACGCTTCGTTCAAACCGTCTAAATTAGAAGACTGATTTATAAAACCTCTTGCTTCTAATTCTTTCAATAATTCATTCTGTTTCATAATCCAATACCCTTTTTCACCATAGTATCAGAAAAGCACGCTTTTTGTAATTTTTATATTTGATTTTCCAACTTTAAGGCCAAAATGTTTTTTAACATTGAAAAAGATGGTTTTATTCCGTTACTTTGCATCGCCATTAATATTGAATAAATAAAAAAGCATTTATCCATACTGAAATCACGAACACCAGCAATTGATTTTAATAACATCTTAGCATCTTTTTGATTTAATATGGGCGTTGCGAATAATAATTGATTTTTAAAACGATAAGCTATATGTTTACCAGTTTCTTTTGATTTAAAGATATCAAGACGATTACCTTTTTCAAGATAAGGAGCAAACTTTATCGGCAACATAAATAAAAATTTTCCATTATTACCTTTTGCTTCAACATGTACAATCTGATTTGCAACGCAGAAAGAAGATTCAATTTTACAATTTTCCATTTTAACACCTTTATAAACATAAAGTCCGACACTTGCCGGACTTTATATGATTCTTCTGCTAATTGAGATACCCGCCTTTTGCATAACAGAAACAAATCGCGTAAAGCAACTAGACTCTGCAACACAAGGCATCATATCAACTCAACCTAACATTTTCGCGACTTCGTCCGCCAAGTTATCTTCGCGTTTCTGAATACCTTCACCTAATACAAAGTAAGCGAAACCAGCCAATTTACCACCAGCTTCCTCAACAACTTGCTTTACTGTTTTAGACGGATCCATAACGAAAGGTTGTTCTTCCAGAACGCTTTCAGCATAATATTTATTAATACGCCCCTGAACCATCTTTTCAACGACCTGTTCTGGTTTACCTGCTGTTGCACCAGACTCAATGAAAACTTTCTTTTCACGTTCGACAGCAACAGGATCAACGTCTGCGATTGTCATAAATTCTGGTTTATTAGCAGCAATATGCATTGCTATTTTGTTACCGATTTCATCAATTTTTTCTGAATCACCATTTATTGCGACCACAACGCCAATCTGCCCCATTCCCGGAACCAAAGCGTTATGAATATAAGAATAAATATGATCACCAGATACTTTTGCGATACGACGCAAATTCATATTTTCACCGATAGTAGAAATTGTTGCAGCAATATCATCTTTAACAGCTTCCATAGTTGCATCAAAATCACCCTTCATTTCAGCAGCTTTTGCGGCAATATCTGCAACCAGCTTCTGGAATTTATCGTTTTTTGCCACAAAGTCTGTTTCGGCGTTAACTTCGACGACACACCCCATATCATCGCATTTAACAACTGTAACCAAACCAGACGCCGCGATGCGCCCTGCTTTTGAAGCTGCCTTTACGATACCTTTCTGACGTAACCAATCTGCAGCTGCTTCAATATCACCATTTGTTTCTGTCAAAGCTTTTTTGCAATCCATCATACCTGCGGATGTTTTTTCGCGCAGTTCTTGAATTAATTTTGCGGTTACTTCTGCCATTGTTAATCCCCCATAATTATAAGTTTCATTATAAAATGGTATTAAATGCGCCACATTTTAAAGGATGACGCATATACCGTTTTTCATCCGCCTAACAACAGATATATTATTTATCTGCTTTTTCTGCTTTTTCTGCTTTTTCGAGCATCTTTCCACGACGTTCTGCACGCGCTTCTGATGTCTTTGATTTCTGGCGAGCTTCTTTATCTTTAACATCTGCTTCAAAATCTTCTGCCGCAGCGTCACTCATATCAGATTCAACTTTTTTACCAGCAGCACCGCCCAAACGTTTTTCAATACCAGACAAAATCGCGTCTACGAACAAATCACAATATAATTGAGTTGCACGAGCTGCGTCATCATTTCCTGGAACTGGATAATCAACTATTTCTGGATTTGCATTAGTATCACAGATAGCAATTGTTGGTATGTCCAAAATTTTTGCTTCTCTTACAGCATTAATTTCACGTGGAACATCAATAACAACCATTGCCTGAGGTACACCATGCATTTCTAAAATACCACCAAATATATCACGCAGTTTTTCGACTTCTTTAGTCATTACCCCGACTTCTTTCTTCGTCAACCCCAACTTTTCCGCGTTTTCAATATCAGCTTCCATCTTCTTCAAACGACGAATAGACTGAGAAACAGTCGTCCAGTTAGTTAACATACCACCCAACCAGCGGTTATTAACATAAAACTGTCCGCAACGTTCTGCCGCATCTTTAACTATGTCTTTTGCTTGATGCTTCGTTGCAACGAACAAAATTTTACCGCCTGCTGCCGCAATTGCTTCCAATGCGACCAAAGAACGATGCAATAACGGTGCGGTCTTATTCAAATTGATAATATGAATTTTATCTTTTACCCCATAAACATACGGAGTCATTAACGGGTTCCAGCGACGTGTATGATGTCCAAAGTGCACACCAGCTTCCATCAGCTGTTTCATTGTAAATGTAGGCAAAGCCATTGTAATATCCTTTTTTCTGTTATTATCCTCGTCGCTGGCGAAAACCAAATTTTCATTTGGACAGAATTTGTCGGCCGAACGACTGTGTTCTTCACGCTAATACGTGTAAGTCGCATAATAAAATAAAATCATACAGAAATCAAGGAAAAATTAACAATTATCAAATAAATGAAATCTTTGTAAAAAGAATTTCCGCTATCAAAATACCTAAAATAAAAAATCTGTAATGTAGTTAAACGAAAGCCCTACTATAAAATTACTACCATAATGCTTTGCCCCCCTGGCCTTTGCCAGCCTATACTGAATATAAGGTCCCATTGTAAAACTGCCCCATAAATTAGTATCAAACCTAACAACTGCGCTAAAATCTCGCATTAAATCGGTTGGAATGTATCTAGAATACGAAAAGTATTCACGATAATAACCATCTGCAGAAAACTTTACACCTTCTCGTATTAAATATTCCAAGCGCCACCCAAATTCAGCACCAAACTTACTGTTTTGCTGATGAGCATAAGTGAAATCGTATTCATGGATGCCAGTCAAATATAAGCTTTTTACTACATCATGATCGAATAAAGAAATACCTGCACTTGAACGAATTATATTTTGACGAGAATTTTCTTCACTATCCAAAAATTGAGTTTCATACCCTGCACGAACTGTTGGTCCAAATTTTAACCCAGAAAATTCCCAGCAAGCATAAGATACATCACTAGAATATAAAATTTTATCTGCGTTTTGATCGGTTGTCGCCGGTTCATTATAAGGCTTTAAAGTGGTTCTTCCATATTCCATAAAAAGTATATTATCCCATTTAAACCTATTCTCTGTAAATTCTAAGATAGTATCAAATACGCCTTTTATGTAATCTTGACTTGTTGCATTCAAAGCAGCCACAGGTGAATCCTGATATTCTGCAGAATTTCGAACCTGCGTTTTTGTCCAATCAAGCCCTATTCGTCTAACAGAAAGTTTCAGCGCGGTATCTTCTTCAGAAAACCCAAATATTGGTACTTTATCTTCTAAATCTACCTGCTCTTCTTCTGCTTTTACTGCGAAAGGAAGCATAAAACACAATAAAAAAAGTGCCGCCTTTTTCAAAATATCGTTACCCCATCAAATAGAAAAACATTAAATCATTTTATTATGTGCAGAACGCCATTTTGGTCGGCATAACGCCAACCCGCTTCGCGTATTGCAATTGTAAAATCTGCGCGACGCGCAACAGGCATTTCGAGTGTAACTTGATTACCATTTATATATTTGGTTATGAAATCTATATTATCTTTACGTGTAATTTCGTTTAATTCCACCCAACCAGCAAGTTTATCCGTCATCACAACTTGAACGATAAATTTATCCCCTGAATTACCATCTGTAAGCCAATTTTGAATATTATTTTCTGTCATCCACGTACGCGCTGCATCACGATCTATGGTCATAGAAATATCAGCGGAATATGTCTTATCAGACTGTTGTTCTCCATCAATACTTGATGCTGAAATCAAATTCATTAATTCGGCAGAAGAAGCTTTTTTCATAACGTCTTCTAATTGGTCTGGTATCGAGTATTGCCCCAAAACGTCAGAAATTATTTGCCGTCGCGCTTCATCAAACGCCATTTCTTTTGCTGCAGCAGCGGTATCACTTGTCACATTTACTGACGCAACGCCGGACAAATCAGCAGAAAAAGCCGAAAATGATAACATTGCCCCGCATACTGCAACACAAAATTTTCTAACCATAACCATTTTAATCAACTTAAAACTTTGCATTAACCCCAACGCGAATACCCATAGATTTATAGAAAGATTCTATTTCTCCATTTGTCGAGCAAACCCAACCCGGACATTCGCTTTCCAAATTCTTGATATTTATCGCCGTTGGGTCACCTGTTTCTGGGTCTAGCATCGCGGCCTCATCGCCATTCCACGTTGTAGAATTCAATATCATATCATACCAATCATTATAATATGTACCGTTCAAATACGTTTTGGCGTCGGCACCGCTAACCGAATAATAATCATAAGTTAAACCAATCGATAATGCAACTGAATCTGTTATCGCCGTAGTCCAATTGGCCCCCATTCCAAAATGAAATGCACCTAACATCCCAGCTTCATCTTCAACACTTTTAGGATGCTGCCAATCAAAACGATACGGCTGATCCCCCACGGCGGTATAACCAGGCAAACCAAGTTCTACACGACCATTAATTGCATTATTCTGATTTATTACATAGTCCATATCTAATGCAAGATATGGGCCTGCCCATGTTACATCATAAGAATGGCTGACGCCTGGCTGATAATAATAATACGTACTACCCGTATCTATACTTGAAGCGTTTCCTGGCACGTCCATAGAGCCTTCAATGCTATCGCGCCATATTATTTGTTGCTTACCATCACTTAGTTTTACGATTATTGCGGGATCACATTGAATTTCACCATTGACTTCAAAGCAAGCAGTGGTATCAACAGATAAACCATAATTATTTTCTGTTTCTAATTTATATTTAAGGTATCTAAATCCAACGGATGGCGTAATAGATACATTTCCCCACTTAAAGAAATCCGTCAAACCGAACCCGACATTAAATCCCAGCATATTTCCACCTTTGCTGGTACCAATTGACATTGCATGCCCAATTTGATCGCCGATTTCACTGTTATCATTAGCGTTTATCCAAGTAGTAATTAAGAAACCACCATTAGAAATATCATCATCATACATTGATGATTCACCCCATTGCATGCCATATTTTACACCTGCATCAATTTCTAGTGTCGTTTTACCCACATCAAACGAATACCCACCAGTAACATCTAAAACGTTCCAACCAACGCTATCATAACTTAATATACTTCCCGACTGGTTCATTTCCATCTGCCATTGAGCGTTTTCGTGGGTTATCCCGGCATCTAACCAAAAGCCAGACTTTTTTTGACTATTACTTGCAGAAACCTGAGTATTTGTCGTTCTTTGTGTATTTGTATTTCCCACATTTGTAGAATATCGCGACGCATAAGAAGGAGTCGAATAATTATTATATTGACTAGCATAACCTGTCTGACGTTGAGCATAACTTTGCTTGGAATACCTTGTCTGTGGTGACTGATAAGTATTACCACTATAATAAGTTCCTGCTGCATTTGCGGCAATTGGTGCAAAGACCATCAATATAAAGTATGATATTTTTTTCATTATTAAATTCCCCCCACGATTATTTATCAGATATATTGTATCACAAAAAGGTTGAAAATAAAAACTCTTCTTGTAAGAATTATCAAAGAAAATATACATAAGCTATGTACATGCGGATATGGCGAAACTGGTAGACGCGCAGCACTAAGGATGCTGTGGATAAAATCCTTGGGGGTTCGAATCCCCCTATCCGCACCAAGTTTTTAGAAAAAATCATCTAAAAATACTTGCCCGACTTTTTAAAAATTTGCTAACATTAAATGTATATTAAGGATGAAAGGGATAAAACTACTTTTTATCGGCTGTTTGACGTCGTTAGCGTTTGCTACTTTTACCTGCGCAAACGCCGAAGATTCAATGGAGGCTGCTCGTTCTGCGACGCGGCGTAATCAATCTACAACGGTTTTTAGACAGCAAACAGAAAACGATACAGATTCTCAGACAGCTAGTTCTTCTAGTGTATCCCGAACCACTAACTTATCAACATCTGGAACAGGTGTTGCGGCACGTGACCGCAGCGCAACAAACACAAGTAGAACAAGCGTAGTAGTAAGAGACAATGGGACACGAACAAACGCATCGTCTGAAGAAATAACGCAATCTGTATCTGCGCGAACGACATCAAGCGTAATGCCACGTACAACAACATCATCAACCAACGTAGTTTCTTCGCCATCAAGGACGGCTATAACCCGTACTCCTACAGCAACGGTTCAAAGAACAAGCTCTACTCCTACTCGTAATACAACGATACAAAGCTCAAATTCTCGTAACGCAACAACGAACGTTTCTCGCAGTGCTTCTATAAATCGCTCTTCAACAACGTCTTCAAGCAGTTCTTCCGCACGTAGTGCTACGGTTACATCTGCGGGACGTTTATCTCGCGCGGGTACAATTACGGCCGAAGAAATAATAAACCGCGATTCTACAAAATGTCGTGAAGTATACTATAGCTGCATGGATGAATTCTGTGCAAATAAAGACAGTCAATTAAAGCGTTGCGCTTGTTCGTCACGCGTAAACGAATTTGATTCTATTAAAGCTCAACTTGCCCAGGTTGAAGATAAATTGCTAGATTTTAATCAACGACTATTAACTGTAAACATGGATAAAGAGGATGCCGAAGCAATATTTGAAGCCACGGAAGGGGAATTAGCTTTTCAAAAAGAAGATAAATCCGATTCTAAAAAATTATTAGACGAAATTTCTAAAAAATTAAATACGACATTTGATACCTCTACATTTGATTCAAAGCTTGCGCCTATATCATTATCACTAAACGTTGATGCAGCTTTTGACAGTGTCGATTCGATGGCGGGTTATTCTACGACTGCAAAAACAGGTACAGATTTATATCGTGCGGCTTTACCTGTGTGTCGTGAAATGGCATTAGAAATATGTACACAAGACGAATTAGATATAGTAGAAAGCGGTTATCAAATGGCTATTGAGCAGGATTGTAATACAGTTTCCAAAGCCTATCAAAGTCAGCAAGATTTAGCGCGAGAAAAAATTCGTGAAGGTAGTGCTCTTTTAGATATATCACGTCTAGATATTTATCAAGAACGCAATTCTGATGACATATTAACTTGCAAAAAGAAAATGTTAGATATGCTTTCAAACACATCTGTATGCGGTACGGATTTACAGAAATGTTTGGATATAAGCGGTCAATATATAGATCCTTCCACGGGCGAGGCAATTCTTACATCTAACCTTGCCAACTTAGGTAACTTAATAACCAGACCAGATAAAACCCAGACGTGGACTAATGCGCCTGGTAACGAAAAATTTGTTACATATTTAAACTCAAAAAAAATGTTTTTAGAATCTGCCACAGAAAACTGTCAGGACATTGCAGATTTTGTATGGGATCAATTTATAGAAGATGCTTTGGCACAAATTAAACTTGCCCAAGAAAATAAGTTAGAAGAAGTACGACAAAGTTGTACCACTTTAACGACGCAATGTTTAACAGAATCTGCAGAATCATTAGAAGAATTTGACGCTCGTGCTTTATCAATTTTTGGTGTAGAAGCGGACAAGACAGTAAAACAAATGTGTACAGAAGTTCAATCGGCATGTACAGCTTTACTAGACACAATTGACGGGGGGCAAGAATGGAATACTGGTATGACAGATATTGCCACAGATAAAACATATGAAACGATACTGCAAACGTGCCGTGAAGTAGGACGGGCATGCATAATTCAATCGTGTAAATCTATTTCAGGTAATTTTGGTTTATGTGAAAACATTCAAACGTCAGTAAATAGAAAAGCGATCATTAATCGTACTGCTTGCTGGAACGAAGTATTAAGTTGCGTTGAAAGTGCGGGTATTGACGCGATAAATAATATAACAAGATTACAATCAAAAAGTATAGACGAGCAAAACGGGGCTTTTTATACAGAGCTATATGGAACATATAATATAGCAGACATTACGAATGACGAATTAGAAGCAGATTTCAAAAAAGAGGAATCTTGCATAATCGGTGAAAACGGTAATTGCATATATGACATATGTGCAAAAGAATGTGGTTTTGATTCAGCCGCGCAAACGTATACCAAAAAAGATTCTGATAAATGCCAAGTATGCCGTCTTGCAGAAAAAGTTTGGGGTAACTGCGAAGCGCATCCTGCTGTTAGCTTGCAACAAGAAGATTCACATAATCAAATTAAAATCCCAGTAAAAACTTTTGATAATGAAAGCCAAGAAACTTTACTTTCATGGTTTGCTAAAAATACTAATACAGAAAACGTTATAGATAGCTGCCGAGATACTTCTTGTGGACCAGGCTACATTTCTTACTGGGATGCTTCGACACAGTCCTCGGTTTGTGTACCACGTTCATCGGTATCTGACGATGGTGAAATATGTCCGTCAACATTCTGGCAAGTAAATATAAATGGATTTTTCAATTGTTGCAAAACAGACGGAAACGTTTCTGGTAGTCGCGATGCATTTGGTAACTGTTGTTTAGGAACTACTTTAGGCGTTGGAACTAACAAAATTAACGGTGTAAAATGGGATACAACTAAAGGTTATTGGGATTCAAACGCCACTCCAACAGAACTTCCCAAAAGCAATACTAGTTATAAAGGTACTTTATCAGAGGATATGGATGGTGGATTATGCTTACCAAATAACGCCAAGTTTGTAATGTCATTCCCGCTAAGTGGAACTTATTATGGAAATTCTGGCATAGGGTTCTTATTCTGCACAGGACAAATAGAAGCCTCTGATGAAACAAGTGCATACCCAGAAGGTCAAACATTGAACTGTAGCGGAGACTACATAATAGTTACGAAATCTGGTCAATATATGTCACCTAAATATACAGGAAGCTCATTCCAGAAACCAAATAATTTCTATCGTGAATCTGAAGATACGCAGACTAGAGGAACTTGTTCAAAGACATATATAGAAAAATATTATAAATGGTACTGGTTAAAGGGAAGCGGCGACACAGCGGATCAGTGTAACGTTCAAAATCCTACTAATTGGTTATTAAGATATAATTAACAAAAAAACACAGCATTTTATTAAAAAGATAAAATGCTGTGTGAACAAAAATAGAAACTTACAATTTAATTTTCAATATAGTTTCATCTATTACTTTTTTTTCTGCATCTGTAAACCTACCTAATACCCAATCTGCGGGATCAATTTGCAACGCAAAATCACGAGGGTGACCTATTCCGATTCGAATACGATGGTATTCAGAACCAACAGCAGTGTCTATTGATTTTATTCCATTATGCCCGGCGCTACTTCCCCCTGTTTTTTCTTTTATAGTACCTAGTTTTAAATCCATATCGTCATGAATCACAACCAAATTTTCTAGCGGAATTTTATAAAAAGCCATGATTTCCGCAACCGCTTTTCCACTGTTATTCATAAAAGTTTGCGGTAAAGCAAATATTATTCTATGACCGTTCATATTTAATGAATAAGTCAAAGCATCATGTTCTTTACGCCACAAGGCATCTTCTGGAACAAAATGCCGCACGGCGACAAAACCAACATTATGACGAGTACGGTCATATTTAGTTCCTGGATTACCAAGTCCGACTATTAAAATTGGTTTATTTTCTTGCATATAAATCTCTTTTTTTTATTATAATATCACATAAAGGAGAAAAATATGAAATTAAAATATGCGAGTTTTCTAACCGCTTTTTTCATTATATTTTATGGTCTAAACGCAAATGCTGGTACTTTATTTGATTTATATGCTGGCGCGACAATAGGTGCCGGTGCCGCAACAACGTTTTTTAATAGCGAACAAGAAACACATTCCGCACAATCATATGGTGCAATTATCGGGATAGATATACCAGTCTTTCGCTTTGAATTAGAATATGACTATATGCAACCAAACAATGCGAACTTACATCTTGGCATGATAAATGCTTATGCTAAATTACCTACTCCGATTATAAATCCGTATCTTGGTATTGGTATAGGAAATGTATTTGGTGGTAAAGCCGGTGAAATTGATATTGACTCTGTAACCACTTATCAAGCAATGCTTGGAGCCACATTTGATATTCCTGTATTACCAATTAAAATTGATGCAGAAGGTCGTGCTTTATACGCTCACGACTTATACAACATCGAAAGCGTAAATCATGATTTACTGCAGTATGAATTACGTTTAAAATTAAGATACATATTCTAGGGTATTAAGATGCTGACGCTGATTGATGGTAATTCTA
This sequence comes from uncultured Pseudomonadota bacterium, assembly GCA_949288265.1. Taxonomy (GTDB): domain Bacteria; phylum Pseudomonadota; class Alphaproteobacteria; order Rs-D84; family Rs-D84; genus Enterousia. The sequence goes on from CASEJM010000004.1 coordinate 36,604, forward strand.
TATTATTTCGTGCGTATTATGGCGTACACAGCCGTCTGACACGTTCGGACGGAACCCCAACAGGTGCAGTATATGGCTTCTTTAATATGGTACTGCCGTTATTAGCTTCAGCAAAACCTAGTGATTCGTTCGTATGCGTTTTTGATGCGTCACGTATATCTTTCAGACAAGATATTTATCCAGCATATAAAGCGAATCGACAAGAAACCCCAGCTGATTTAATATCTCAGTCTTATCTTGTACGAGAAGGGGCCGCTGCAATGGGAATACCTGTTTTATGTATTCCTGGGGTTGAAGCAGATGATGTAATTGCGACATTAGCTCAAAAAAATTGCAACCGCCATGACGCCACCCGAATAATTACCAGCGATAAAGACTTAATGCAACTAGTATCGGATTGCGTTTTCTTATATGATGGTATGAAAGAAAAGGAAATACGGGAACCGCAGGTACTAGAAAAATTTGGTGTTCTTCCATATCAAGTAATTGACGTTCAAAGTCTTATGGGCGATTCGTCTGATAATGTTCCTGGTGTTCCTGGCATTGGTCCAAAAACAGCATCTGAATTAATAAATCAATTTGGATCCTTAAATGATTTATACGAAAATCTAGATAAAGTTAAAAATGCACGTATTCAGGGGCTTTTACGTGATAATCGTGACAGCGCGTATATATCGAAACAGTTAGTTACGCTAAAAACAGACGTTGATCTGACAGGTTTAAAAATAGAACCTTTTATATTTAATACACCCGAAGCGTTAAAATTCGTACGAGAAAAATTAGAAAGCAACTCGTTATCGGCTAAAATAGAAAAATTATTTCCGCTAGATAAATTTAACACTGGCCAGCAACCTATTCCGTTTGAATATTCAGGTTCTGTCTGTGAAACGCCGACAAATATCAAAAGCATAGAAACGAATCAGAAAATATATGACAAAAAATTACTTACGTTTGAAACGATAAGCACTATAGACGAACTAGACAATTTTTTATCTGGCGTAAAAGAAGTAATTGCCATAGATACAGAAACAACCGGTTTAAATTATTTAGATGCCAAAATAGTCGGTATATCTTTAGCAACAAACAATTCGCACGGTGTTTATATTCCGATTCGCCACCGTACAACCAATAATGATTTATTTACCAGCAACGAAATCGCACCCAACCAATTAGATATAAATACTGTACACAAAAAATTATGGCCGATACTTACTAATAAAAAAATTACAAAAGTTGGTCATAACTTAAAATATGATCTGCACATATTGGCAAATGAAAATTGGGACATAGATAAAATATCACCAATTGATGATACCATGTTAATATCCTATGCTTTACATGGAACACTTCATGGTCACGGATTGGATGAATTGGCTCAGAAATACCTTTCGCATACAAATATATCTTTTTCATCTTTGTTTCCACCCAAAACCCGTGATGCAGATATGCACTTTGATTCGTTAGATATATCTGCTGCGACCCCTTATGCAGCAGAAGACGCAACGATTTGTATGGCGCTATATAAACTTATGCGCCCAGAATTAGATAAAAATGAAAAACTACGCCATCTTTATGAAACTTGTGATTTGCCATTAATGCCTATTTTAGTAAAGATGGAACGCAACGGCGTTCTGGTAAATAAAACAGGGCTACAGCAATTATCAAACGTATTTCATAATCAATTATCAGAATTAGAATCTGAAATCTGGGAATTAGCAGGACATGAATTTAATATCGCCAGCCCAAAGCAATTAGGAGTAATTTTATTTGATGAATTAAACCTGCCGGCAAATAAGAAACGTTCAACTGATGCTGATGCCTTAAACGATTTAATGGACGCACATCCAATAATAGAAAAAATATTAAATTGGCGCTCTATTGCAAAACTGGCGGGCACATACGCAGACGCATTGCCGCGCCAAATTGCATCAGACGGTCGAATTCATACCACATATTTACAGACCAGCACTAATACAGGTCGCTTATCAAGCCGTGACCCTAACCTGCAAAACATACCAATAAAAACTGACCTTGGCGAAGAAATCAGAAAATGCTTTATTGCGCCAGATGGTAAAGTTTTAATCTCTGCGGATTATTCACAAATTCAACTGCGGTTATTAGCAGATGTTGCAAACGTTCATACATTCAAAGAAACTTTTAATGCCGGTAAAGACATACATGAACAAACTGCACGCCAAATATTCGGCATTAAAGAAGGTAATCCTGTACCAAAAGATTTAAGACGTGCCGCAAAAACAGTTAATTTTTCTATCATATATGGAATATCTTCATTTGGTTTATCTGGTCAGCTTGGTGTATCTCGAGCAGAAGCACAAGAAATCATAAACGCGTACATGGCAGGTTTACCGGAAGTAAAAGATTATATTGAAAAAATAAAAAACTTTGCGATGCAGCATGCCTGTGTTTACACGCCGTGGGGGCGCAGAATAGAATTACCAGAAGTAAAGAATCCGCGCATGCGTGGGTACGCGATGCGCGCCGCGGTCAACGCCCCTATTCAAGGATTTGAAGCAGACCTGATGCGATGTGCAATGGTAAATATAGATAAAGAAATAATAAAACCAAATGCAGATAAAATTTGCATGATCATGCAAGTACATGATGAAATAATTTTTGAGTGTGATGAAAGCGCGGCCGAAGAATTTGCAAAGAAAATTGAATTTGCAATGGAAAACGTTACAAAATTATCCGTACCATTGGCTGCAGATTATGTTATTGGTAAAGTATGGGGAAAATAAAAAAATCCCCATTACGGGGATTTTTATTTATTAAACTTGTGGTACGGATTTCCTTCAACCTTTGTTGGCAAAACCGCGAAAACGAAAAATATAATACTAACAATTATATTAAACGTTTCACATATCGGACTTAATAACCATAATAATAACCACCAAGCGCTAAGACCGATATCGTGCAAACGTCGCACGTTCATAGAAATAGAAGGTACTAATACAGCGAACGCAAAAATTAAAAAACCAATTGATAAAATCATTGAAATAGGTGACCAAGCCTCAATACCTATACCAACGTCTATGGGAAAACCGCTAACAACGATAAGGAACATCCAGAAAATAGAAACCAATAAATTCATCAAAAAAGCCCACCAATATTCTGAACGCGAAGAAGTTCCTGCCCATTCTTTATAACCACGCCGCCAGAAAGCACCATAAGCTTCTATCATAGAAGAATATTTTTTACTTTCTTTAACCTCTGATTGTTTCCGTGATTTTTTTACAACTTTTTGCATAATATTTCTCCTTTATTATGGTAATAGTCATTATATCATAAATAGTTGCTAAAAAAAAATACCCCGTTAGGGGTATTTTATTTCTGGTGGCCCTGGTCGGACTCGAACCGACACTCCTTGCAGAACTTGATTTTGAGTCA
>CASEJM010000005.1 GCA_949288265.1 uncultured Pseudomonadota bacterium
CCAGAATAAATCCAGTTGTTGATATAAAAACCGAATTTTGACCGCCCATTGGGCGGTTTTTTTATAAAAAATTTAATAAATTATAATCCAGCGCTTTTATAAAAAGTTTACAAACGGAAGAGAAAAAGTTTACAAACGGAAGAGAAAAAGTTTACAAACAGAAATAAAAAAGTTTATAATTATATAATATATGAGAGGTTCTTTAGGATGGAAAAAGGTACAAATCTTTTTTTAAAGAGGCAAACTTCAGAAATTAGGAAGTTTATACTAGAAAATTTACAAAACCCTAAAATTGTGACGTTAGTTGTAGATAAGTTTGGTATATCAAGAACCGCCGTTTATAAGAACATAAAAAAACTCATAAATGAAGGAAAAATAAAACGCGAAGAAAAACACCAAAAAAGAAAATATACTTTGGTTTCAGAGGAGAGGCTTTTTATCTACAATATGTCTGACGCTTTGTCTGAATCGGAGATATGGAAACGAGACATAGAAGACCATACACCTAAAAAAGATAATGTACGCCATATATGGGAATATGGTTTTACAGAGATGTTTAATAATGCGATAGACCATTCTAATGGTACCAGAATTCTTGTAAAGATATTGTTCAATTCTATAAAAACGAGCATGTATATTGTGGATAACGGTATAGGTGTCTTTAGAAAGATAAAAAACAAATTTAACTTATCAAATGAAAGAGAAGCGATTTTAGAATTAGCAAAGGGAAAGTTGACGACGAACGCAGCTGAACATACAGGAGAAGGGATATTTTTTACATCCAGGGCTTTTGATGTTTTTTTTATAGAGTCACATGGAATTTTCTTTACGCATAATGACACTGTCGATAAAGATGTCTTATTTGAGGATATAGACGACGGTTTAAATGGAACTGTCATTTACATGGAAATAAAAAACGATAGCAATCGCTTACTGTCAGATATATTTGATAAATTTTCAGAAGATTATGGATTTGATAAAACTATAATACCAATAGAATTAGCTAGGTATGGCGATGAAAATCTCGTTTCTAGATCTCAGGCAAAACGTGTTCTTACACGTGTAAATTTGTTTAAAAATGTAATGTTTGACTTTAAAAATGTTCCACAGATAGGTCAAGCATTCGCCGATGAAATTTTTAGGGTTTTTGCCAAATCCAACCCAACAATAAAATTGGGCTATGTAAATGCAAATGAAGAAATAGAAAATATGATAAAAAGGGCATTAGTGTCAAATGTATGATTATAAAAAGATTCCGCCTGATTATTCAGGTGGTTTTTATTGATTCTGGGGTTTACTATGCTACAGTCTAAATTATATCTTTTTAAGAGGATTTGATAAAACGGGTTGTAATAATGCAAGATGTTTTAAGCTTTTATAAAAACGATAGAGGGGAAGTTATATTATTAAAAAACGAAGATGCTTCCTTTTGCGTATTAAGAAGAACTAAACTCCCTATTGAAATTGGTAGTGATAAATTTAAATCTTATAATTATACGGATTTAGATTCTGCGGTGGCAAAATATACGGACTGTGTAGATGTTTTAAATGGAAAGCCTGCTAGATGCAATTGCTGTTTTTATCCAAAGAATATTCGTAGGTGTAAAGCCAAACAATGCCCAAAAACATTAGGTGGTGAAGCTTATTGGAGGTTCTTCCGTGAAGCGTGCTTGTATAGAACAAGATAAATTAATTCAATCTTTGTTGGATAAAATGCACGCTATGTTTGATATGGCGGCAGGACCTAACAATCGTAGCGAATATATGCGCCAACATAATGTTAGTGGAATAGATTGGCATTTTTCTTTATCGGCTGATGATATAATAGAGCAAAGAATACCACGTGCTGTTGCTGGGTGTACTGGAAAAGCAAAAGTTTTTTCTAAACTTGCAACGGAGGCGGGCTTAAAACACGTCGTTTTAGCGACTGCACGTGAAGAAAACTTAAAGGATGCAGAGCAAGACCGTGCAATCGGTAGAAAAGAACGTATTATAAGCGGGCATCAAATTATTGCTATATATGATGAAAACGGTAATTTACGTGCATTTGACCCAGGACGTAAAGAATTAGGTTATATTAAATCAGAAATTCAAGTTGGTAATATTATTAACTTTCACTTTGGTGGGGAAATTGTGCCACACCGTATAACCGCTATTTTAACACCACAAGAATTTGCAAAAGTGGATACATATAAAAAACTTCGTGATTTATACGTTGATGGAGGGGGCATCATGTTATAAGAAGGTTTTAAATATTAAAAAATCTGTGCCAGTCAAAATTTCATAAATGATAATTCGTTTTACCGCAATGTGTAGCGGTTTTTCTTTTTTTGATATAATTCATTCAAAGTTTTTTACTATTTTTGGGGAGGAATATAATGAATAAGTTCTTTTTTATTTTATTGACTCTTTTACCTGTCACATCTTTTTCTGCGGATTTTAGTGATTGTGAGGTCATTGGACATAAAATATATACTGAGAGTGTAGAAAAATGTACAACTCCGCCAGAAGCATGTAATGAGGATCCGGATAGTTCTTTATGTGTCAATAACATCAAGACCGAAGAACAATGCATAGAAGAGATAAAAAATATAAATAATTTAATGGCTGAAAATTATTTAGTGTTTAAATGTCCCGCAACGTCTGAACGCGTCGCACAAAAAGGAGGGGATAAAGTTACTACTACTTTAAATTATGTTTATAACGACGGAACAGCCGTTGATGCGGATGCGATGTTAGAAGATGAGGAAAGTGTTTACATATTTAGAATGGGGAAGGGTTTGCTGGGAATTCTGAAATATACAGAAGAATATCAAGATTATATACTTGGGCCAAAGGCAAAAAATGATATGAATTTAGCAGAATTTAAGTGATGATTTCCGCCTAGTTGGGCGGTTTTTCTTTTTTACTTTTTATAATATCTTATTATGAATTAAGACATGTTAAATCAATCTTTTCCGGATAAATGCATGTAAGCCGAGTTTGAAAAATTAAGATTTGTAAAAGTTCGGTATTTTTAGTCTTTTGTTTTTTTAGGTTTACGCATAAATGACAAAATAAATATTTGACAATACTTGACATAAGGGTTTTATGTTTTATAATTAATAGCAAAACATTACTTTTATAGGAGTTTTTTATGAAGGACAAAGAAGTTAATAATAAAGATTTAGTTGATATAAAAGGCGTTTGCTTTGTACCGTTAAAAAAAATTAATAAAAATTCTATTTATAAAAATAGCGTCATAATTAATGAAAACGGGGTTAGTACAAACGATAAAAAAGGTGATAAGTTTTATCGTGGTCAACAACAAGCAAATATTAAAATGACGGTCTTTTATTTCGGACAAGCGCAAAAATTTTGGGCTAATCAGGTTGTAAATGGGCAACCAATGAAGTTGATAGAAGTTCAGGTGATTGCTGCGGCTAATAGTGTTATACCATACAATTCCCCATCAAAAAAATCTTTGCTTCCAAAGCTTGCGGATCGCGATGATTTAAACAACGTTGGGTGGTATAATGTGAAATTTGAAAAGGATGAAACTGGTTGGATTTGTAGCAGTTTATATCCAAGCGGGGCTGACGCCGCGCGTTCGGTTGCCGCAGATGTTGTATATAAAATTTATAACGATAAAAAAATTATCGCTTGGATTCGTTCTGTAATGGAAAAACAGAAATGAATTAAGCACCCGTAAGGGTGTTTTTTTATTAATAAAATGAAAATTAAGAGAACTTTCTTTTTACAAAATCCTATGGAAGCAGCACAACAATTAGTTGGCGCTTATCTTTGTTTACGTCGTAACGATGGTACTGTTTTTCGTGCGCGTATTTGCGAATTAGAGTTATACCTTGCTTCAGAGCGTGGTTGTCATGCTTTCGGTGGAAAGTGTACCGTCCGTAATGATGCTATGTTTTTATCTGGTGGGCATACATATGTTTATCTTTGTTATGGTATGTACAATATGTTGAATATAGTTTTAGATGAAGAAGGTGTGGCTGCAGCGGTTTTAATTCGTGCGTTGGAATATAAAGGATGCGAAGGACCAGGTAAGTTGACTCGGTTTTTAGGGATTACACGGGCAGATAATAAGATAGATTTATGTAATAGTGAAAAAATGTGGATAGAACCACGTGATTCTGAACCAAAAATTCTGATGGGTAAAAGAATTGGTATTGACTATGCCGGCAAAGACGCTGAACTGCCATGGCGATTTGTTATAAAAGATAGTCCTTTTATAAGTAAACCTATTTAATTTCAACTGCGCCTTGACGTACAACTTTTACTTCATTATCACTAAGAATTGCAACAGTACTTGGTGCGCCACCCATTTTGTCAAATGCGTTATCAATTACTATTATATCAGGAAATTGCTTTTGTATTTCGTCGGCAGAAGCTAATGGCGGTTGACCGGATATGTTGGCGGATGTTGTAGCCAAACAGTGACCGTCAATTACAGAACATAGTTCTTGGAAAGGTTTATAATTAGGCACACGTACACCACCAAAAGACATTGAATCTGTTTCTTCAACCGGAACACCGATGGTCAATGCCCCAGGCCAATATTTTTTTGCCAAATCAAAAGCTTTTTCTGGATAACCGTTCATATATTGTTTTATGTGCTCAAAACTGTCCGACATGATTATCAGGTGTTTTTCTTTCGGGCGCTTTTTCAATTCAAAAATTGCGTCAGCACCGCTACGCGTCGGTAATGCACCCAAACCCCATACTGTGTCAGTCGGAAAAGCAATAACGCCACCTTGTAGTAAGTGATTATTTAACTTTCTTATGAAATTTATATCGCCTAAGTATTTCATAACGAAAAAGTATAAAGTTTAATTTTCATCTGTAAAGTTAAATTTATTGTAAAAAAGCGGAGATTTTTTCTTGCATTTCTGATTGATTTACCGCAGAATCTCTACGCGTTTTAAATAAGGAGAAACCGTATGAGTAATAAATGGGTATATACTTTCGGTAATGGTCACGCCGAAGGTAAGGCAGATATGAGAAATCTGCTTGGTGGTAAAGGTGCAAACTTGGCTGAAATGAATTTAGTTGGTTTGCCGGTTCCCGCTGGTTTTACAGTAACTACAGAAGTTTGTACGTATTACTATGATAATAATCAGACGTATCCAGAAGATTTAATGGATCAAGTTCGTGAAGGTGTTGCGCACATTGAATCTATTATGGGTAAAAAATTTGCAGATATGGAAAACCCATTGTTGGTTTCTGTTCGTTCTGGGGCTCGCGTTTCTATGCCGGGTATGATGGATACAGTTTTGAATTTGGGCTTGAACGATGAAACAGTGAAAGCATTGGCAAAACATTCTGGTAATGAACGCTTTGCA
>CASEJM010000006.1 GCA_949288265.1 uncultured Pseudomonadota bacterium
GTAAAACCAGAAGAATTATTTCAACAAGCAAACGTTCGTTAATTTTTCCCCCCATTTAATGGGGGGATATATTTTCAAAGATTTGTTGACATATTTTTAAATAGTGATATCAATAATAATTGATAACCAATGAAGGATATTGAATATGAGAAAACAATTGATTCCAATTTATAAGCTGCGGGTAATTTTACTTAAAGCAGCAAACCCTAAATATTTTTATTCAAACCGTACCTACATTTTAGGCTCATCATTTGCAGCGCAAGATTACGTATTAACCGGCCATTACTATGAATATGATAAAAGAATGGAACTTAATTTTACTCAGTTACCTGAATATACGAAAGTACATCAAAAATACAATCTTCCTTACAATCCTAAATTATTAATAATAACAGAAAACACAATAAACCCAGGTTTAGTAATGGATTTAGCCTGGTCTTTACAACAAGACAAACTAAAAGGAATAGTTGATTCCGAAGGGAATATCATAAATGCCGGCAAATTACAGTCATCGGAAGTTCTACAGGTATATCATAATACTTCCATGTCGGGTTGTCCTATAAACATATTAAAAAACATGAAACCAGAAAAAATAAATCAATTATTAAGTTTAATTCAAAATAAGACTCGTTAATAAAAATGCCCTTAAATGGGCATTTTTATTAATAACTTCTTGCTTTTTCGTTTTTTTTACCTATAATTCGTCTGATTTTGCGGGTGGGCGCATAATCAATCCGAACAACCCCACAAGACCTCGCTGTGTTCAAACAAAAATTAGCGATGGCAAACTTTGTATGAATTTCTATATGAAAGATTTATCCAAAGATTTATTTAATCCGTTATCAGGCGAAGATTTCGTCCAGATGTTTGATAAAAACTACGGTTCACAAGAAACTTTGCAGGGTTACGCAACTAAGGGTACAGTCAAAGACATTCGCGGCGATTTCGCAATGGTTGACGTCGGGCTAAAATCAGAGGGCCGCATTCCATTAAAAGAATTCGGTGCATCTGTTCCATCTGTTGGTGACATCATTGACGTTTTTGTTGAACGTTATGAATCCCGTGAAGGTACAGCCGTTTTATCTTACACAAAAGCTCGCGCTGAAAAAGCATGGAAAGAGCTGGAAAAAACTGTTGCAGAAGGTATTGATCCCGAAGGAACTATCATTGAAGTCGTTCGTGGTGGTTATACGGTTGATATCAATGGCGTATTTGCCTTTATGCCTTCGTCTCAGGTTGACCACAAACCTATCCGCGATGCAAAGTCACTGATTGGTTTAAAGGACAAGTTCCGCGTATTAAAAATGGACGCTTTGCGTACGAATGCGATTGTATCACGTCGTGCGATTCAAGCAGACTCTATTGCTGCCGCACAAAAAGAAGCGATGAAGAACATCTCTTTAGGAGCAGTAATTGAAGGTACTGTAAAAAACATCACGGATTATGGTGTATTTGTTGACTTAGGCGGTATTGATGGTCTGTTACATGTAACTGACTTATCGTGGAAACGCGTAAACCACCCACGTGAATTGGTTCACGTAGGTCAAAAGATTCAAGTCAAAGTTATACAATTTGATCCTGAATCTCATCGCATTTCATTAGGCGCAAAACAGTTAGAAGAAGATCCATGGGAAAACGCATCTCGTGCATTTAATGTCGGCGATACGGTTACTGGGAAAGTGTCTTCTTTGGCAGACTATGGTGCGTTCATTGATTTGGGTAACAATATTGAAGGCCTTGTTCATATGTCAGAATTGTCTTGGACAAACAAAAACATTCACCCAAGCAAAGTTCTGCAGGTAGGTCAAGAAATAAATGTTGTCGTATTAGGCATAGATCAAGACAAACGCCGCATTTCACTAGGATATAAGCAACTTCAGCCAAATCCATGGAAAGAATTTGCAGAAAATCACAAAGTAGGCGACGTCGTAACAGGTCCTATCAAAAACACGACAGAATTTGGTTTGTTTGTTGCGTTAACACCTGACTTAGACGGTATGGTTCATATTTCTGATTTGTCTTGGAATAAACTGGACGAAGAAGAACTAAAGAAATTCGTTCGTGGCCAAGAAGTTACCGCAAAGATATTGGACATCAATCCAGAAAAAGAACGCATTACTTTGGGCATTAAACAGCTGACAGAAGGGGCAGATAATAATAGCGCATCCTTAAAGAAAGGCGCTGTTGTTTCTGGTACAGTATCTGAAATAACACCAGACGAATTGATTTTGGCACTGCCGAATGACATCAAAGGCGTTATTCGTCGTACTGACTTGTCCCGCGAAAAGTCTGAACAAGACACAAACAAATTCAACGTTGGGGACACTGTCGAAGCATCTGTTGTTTCCGTTGATAACAACGTTGTTAAACTGTCAATCCGTGCTTTACAAGTAACGTTGGAAAAACAAGCGGTAAAAGAATACGCCAACCAGGCCGACAGTGGCTCTGTTTTAGGCGACATTCTGGGTGCTGCTATTGAAAACAGCAAAAAATAAGATAAAAATATTTTATCTGATTAAAGAACCTGATACTTGTCGGGTTCTTTTTTTTATGCTATAATCACTAACATGAAAAATATGATTGTACTTATGGGTGGTCAAGGCGTAGGTAAGGGCACATTTGCTCGAATGTTACGTGAACGCCACGAATATAACTATATTGAAACCGGTAAAATGTTACGCGATGCCGCAAAAACAGATAAAAATATCGCTGACATTATGGCAAGGGGGGAACTATTATCATTTGAAATGTTGATAAAATTAGTTGCTTCTAACATAACCGATGAAAAAGATATCCTGATGGACGGTTTTCCACGAACTCTTGAACAAGCTAAGTGGTTAGTGGATACATATGCAGATAAATTTAAAATAAATATAATTTACCTGAACGTTCCCGAAGAAATAATGGTCAAACGAATTCAAAAAAGAATAAACGAGGGGGCAGGACGTGCCGATGACGCCGACAGTGATGCCGTACGTAAACGGTTAGACATTTTTTGGAACACGACAATGCCGGCTATTAATTGGCTACGAACTATACCAAAAATTAAATTTTCTGACGTCGATGTAAGCGGCGAATTAAACGATAATTTTGCAAACGTAATGGATGCTTTAAAATAAAAGTGGCCTTTAATCAAGGGCTATTTTTATATTACTCTCCGTCTAATTAAACTAAACATTGCGAAACCAACCAGCAGTATCATTATAAGAACAAAAATCGTTGTGGCCGTTTGCGCATTTTCTGCGAAAGGCAACTTTACATTCATTCCATAATAACCGACAATTACTGTAGGAACGACTAAAATAATATTCCACATAGTCAATCTATTAATGTATGTGTTAGAATCCATATTAATAACACTTTCGAATGTCTCTTTGATAGACTTAAGCATTTTACTATATGAAGTCACAACTTCTATACCCTGAGATAATTCGATACGCGCATCTTCTGACAGCTCTTTTGTTTCTTCTGTCTTTACAAATCCGCGCACTTTTTCCAGTTTATCAAGCACTGCCACATTACCTTTTAAACCGGCCATATAAAGAGTATAACTGTTTTCTACTTCTAACAGAGCCATTAACTCTTTTTTTCGTATACGTTCTAACAGAACCTTTTTTGATTCTATAACGCGTTTATTCAGCTCTTTTAAAGAACGCAGATATGACTCTGCAATATAATAAATTATATTTAATATGAATTCTTCACGTGAAGTTTTTTCATCTCTTTTTATTTTGTCCAATAAATCGCAACGCTTACGACATACTGTTATAACACGATTTGCAGAATAAATTATAGACAACGGTTCTGTGTGCCATAAAGTATCAGATTCTCGATTTATAATAGGAAATCTAACTATTATAACCTTATAATCATCTTCTACTTCAAATCGAGGCTGCTCGTCAGGATCTAAAATGTCAGTAATTGTATCTTCGTCAATCTTATATTCGGTTTGTAAACGTTCGAAATCGTCATGGTCAGGATTACCGATATTCACCCAAGAAAACGTCTTTAATTTTTCGGTTACGAACATAACATACCCCTTTTTCTGACCTGAAGTATTGTAAGACAGAAAAAAGCAAAAAGCAAACCAATACAGGAATAAAAACGAATTTTTTATATTAAAATATTATGATAAAATTATAAATCAATAGAGGTAAGACTTATGCAAACGACATCTTTTAGAATTTCCAGATATATATTGTTAATTCTGGTCATTATTTTATGTACAGGTATAATTGCTTGGACACTAGTTTCAAAAAGACAAAACCACCAAAATAATGCTCCTGTAGATAACGTAATTCGTATAACGAACACAGACCCCTGCGTTCAAGATGTCACTAATAAAATATCTCAGTTATGGGCATATAGCCCAGATGATATTCCTATGAAATATCTTAATATGATAAACGAATATATAAATGAAAGAATAACCGCAAAAATTACAGGTTATTGTAATGATATAAAATTTACGTGTAAAACAGGTCAATTACGTAAAGATTGCGATCCATGCGCGCTAGGTTCCGCGAAACAATTTGCTATGGATCAGCAAATCGTGGATACGGTTGCCCAAAAATGCAATTAGTCGTGATTTTATCTTGAACAGCTCAATATTATGCGATAATATTTAAAACACCAGCGGGTGTTCCGCTGACGAGGTGTGACTACCTCTATACCAGCGTCTGAATATTATAAACACACGGCGCGCTTTATTTGCGCCGATTTTATTAATATTGCGACGAAAAACAAACTCCTGATGAAGGTCAGGAGGGTCGTGAAATATTTAAAATACGCGACACAATTCTGGTAATTGTAGTCAACCTCCTGACCACCAATTAAAAACTGGTGGTTTTTGTTTTAACAAACAGAATCAGGAGATTGAAAAATGAAAAAAATTATATTGTTCGGCCTCATTGCAGTGTTAGAAACACTTACACCAATTACCTCAAGCTTTTCTGCGCTAAGCGGATATTGTGAAGGTGGTATTTCTGATGGTTTAGCTTGCCAAAACCATGAGGATTGCCCAGGAGGGCGATGCGCATTTGAGGTAAGCCGACTGTGCGATAGTTTTAATTGCAGATCATCGTCATGGACAGCTTACTCAACTGGATATGAAACAAGAACATACCGCCATTGTTCTTCAAGTACCACATGTTCGTCATTAACGCAATATCGATGCGCAGCGGGTTTTTATGGAGCAACTATACGTGATCCAATAGGTTGCAGTCGGTGTCCTAGCATCGACGGAATTATAAGTACATCAGTACCAAGCAACGAAGTATTACCGGTCAATTCAATTACTGACTGCTATTTAGAAAGCGGTGCTACTGGTATTGATGCAACAGGTACCTATACATACACTGAAGATTGTTATTATACAGAATGAATAAAAAACTGGTCGGGGCGACAGGAATCGAACCTGCGACCCCTTGCACCCCATGCAAGTACTCTACCAGGCTGAGCTACGCCCCGACGTACGAATATTTATACAATTATGAAATATTAAAAGCAAGAATATATTTTATGCTTGCACGAATCGAAAAAATATTACTAGTATTCGCATATCAATAAAAAATAACTAGGGAGACGTCCGTGATAGTAGGTATCGGAATTGATTTAGTCGAATGCGACAGATTTCTTGATTGGTCTGCTTTTAAAAAACAACGTATTTTCACCAAAAAAGAACTTGAATACGCCGAAGCTGATAACGCCAACGCAGAAAAACATTTAGCTAATTTCTGGGCTGCACGTGAAGCTTGTTTAAAGGCTCTTGGTACTGGCTTTGGCGATGACATAGCTTTCTCTGACGTATCAGTTGTTCATGATGATGCAGGGAAACCGGAATTATTACTGGCCGGTGGTGCAAAGGCGGCATTGAAAGAATTAACCGGGGGAAACGCGGCTGTTCATTTGTCTATAACAGACCAAGATGACTATTCTGCCGCGATGGTTATAATTGAAAAATTATAGTTTCTTATTAATTTTTTTACACACAAAAAACGCGTTTTTAAACGCGTTTTTTTCTTATAACAGCGGAGGGAAGCAATCACCACCTTCTTGCGGACAACAATTAAATCCCATTTCACCCATGTCTGTATAAACCTCGCCTGAACAACAACCGTTTATGTCAGGTGCGGTACCATCAGGACACATAGGCAAATCTTCTGATACAACCTCGTCGGTATTATTATAAACTGTTTCTGTATCGTATTCTGGTGCGGCAACAAACATATTCTCGTTTTGTGAAACATTATATGAAGGCTTGCTGGCCAGAATTTCTTCCTCTGTAGGTATCACTGGGGCAGGTTCCTCAATAACGGGTGCAGTACTAACCATCGTCTCAACAACTACATCGGCAACAGGAGCAGGCTCAACAGGCTCTGGCTCTATTACCGGCATCGGTGCTTCGATTTCTTCAATGACAGGCTCCGGTTCAATTTCAGGTATGTCTTCTACCACCGGAACAACTTGTTCTTCTGATTGAACTTCTATAACAGAATCCGATTCAACGTCTGCAGGTTCTAGAACAGGTATAAAAGGACTATCTAAATCAGCATCCGATGTTGTTTCTTCAACAACAACTTCCGGTGTTGAAACCGTGGTTGTTAAATCAGGAACTTTTTCGCTGGTATTTTTCTGGTATAACCATAAAGTAAATATAGACAACGCTATTAAAAGCACCAACATCACATAATATATGAATGTGGGTTTATGCGGTGCAGGATTTGTTGGTGTATCACTACCCGTTATAGGCGACACAGGACGCGCAGAAGCAGCACCAGATAAAGTTGCAGCTGGTGGAACAGGGCGAGTCATTGTATTCTCAACGTTCCTATTATTAGACAAATCTTGCACTGGTCGCGATTCAACATCTGGTACTTTGGGCGACACCTCAAAACCCGATTCGGAATTAAGACTATCTAACGTACTGCTGTTTTGAACAGGCACTTCTACAGACTTTATGGTATCTAAAACAGGCGGTGTTTCGATATTAGTATTTTGTTCTTCTGCGTCTTCCCTTACCGGTACTACATTTATCGGGGCAGGGCGACTTGATTCAGGCGGCGTAAAAGACAACGGTTTATCTTCTATCACGTTTTCATAAATTTCTGGTTTTTCTGAAACAGGATTAGATTCAACAGGGCTAGAGGCACCAAAATCAATCGGCTTAAAAGCAATCTCTTCATCAAGTATTTCTGGATCCGTATCAAATAACGGTTTTACTTCCTCTTTTTTCGGTTCTTCTGCCATCAGTTCCGCCTTTTGTTCGTTTTGTATGTTTTCTTCTTCAATAAAATCAATTGATTCATCGTAATCATCAGATGGATCACGTGTCTGCGCAACATTATCGTCATTCCGACTAGACGCAGCAACATTTAAACTTTTTGATGAATTGTTTGAAATTATCGCACTATGACGCGGCATCGCAACTTCTTTGCTTGTGACAACTGACATAGGTTTTCGTTCTAATATTTCCCGGGCCTTTTCAGCATCTTCATCCGCGATGATTAAACGTCTTTGCGCATTATCCAAACGCCTTTTCGCACGCCGTAATTTTTCATTTGTCGCATCAATTTGAGCATCCGTACGCAATATCTTTGACGCAGATTTCTTTGTAGGTTCACGACCAATCTGCTTTTTCTGCTGAGATAATTTCGTACGCAATTGACGTAACTTTACCTGCATTTCTTCAATGCTTTCTTTCGTTTTAGTAATAGTTTCACGTGCTTTTTCCGCGTTAGATTCTGCAACGGCCAAACGTTCTGTCGCAGCACGTCGTACGGATTCTTCACGAAACGAAGCCAAAGCAGATAACGCCGCAGCCAAGTCATCTCCTGAATCATAAGCTTTTATTAAATTGTCATATTCTGACAAACCGCTATATTCAATATCTAACTTTTGATACTTGTTATCTTTTTTAGGTCTAACTGTTTCTAAATCAACCCCATAATCGTTTGCAAGTATATCATCCCACTTACGATCACCAACCGGATTTATAACTAATAAAGAATTAGGTTTACTTTCATTAAGCGTGCTATCTAATACGAAAACTAATTTTTCGTCAGCATCATAATACGCACGAAACAAGTTCCCTGCAATATCATATT
Organism: uncultured Pseudomonadota bacterium; assembly: GCA_949288265.1. Lineage (GTDB taxonomy): Bacteria > Pseudomonadota > Alphaproteobacteria > Rs-D84 > Rs-D84 > Enterousia. The sequence continues at coordinate 8,106 of CASEJM010000006.1, forward strand.
CTTTGAACGTTAAAACAGAATTTTCCATTTTTCCCTCTCGCTTACTTTTGGGTATACCTATTTCTTTTTCGGTGGCGTAAATTGATATGCCTGTTTACAGTGTTCATAACAATACGGCTTTCCAACAAAAACCTGAGCACCACAGAAATGAAAATTCTCTGAATCAGGGTCACCAATCGGCCAACGACACTGATTAGGTTTTAAATTCGCCATTTCTAACGAGTGCTGAATTATGCGTTGATGCATAGCCAAGTTCTTATTTAAAGACTTTGATGACGCACCAGAAGCCGTCTTTTTTTCTGCTGCAGACGAAGATTTTGTTGTTTTTGTACCGGAACTTTTTTTAGTTGCTTCACCACGAACCTTAACAGCCCCCTTAGCAACCACAGCCTTTTTAGTTGCGGTTTTTGCGGTTTTCTTTTCTTCTACCTTTTTAGCGGCGGCACCAGTCACCCCACCAGCTTTCAAATTCCAGCCTAAGCGGTTTAATTTACCCACAACAGCGTTTTTACTCATCCCCAGGCGCTTACCGATTTCTGATGTAGAAAGCCCTTTGACAGTCAATGCTTTTAACTTTTTAAGCGTAGCGTTATCCCAACCTTTGCTCATTTTAAAAAACCCTTGTTATATATATCGATATAATTGTAGCATAGTTTCGAATCGAAAGGCAAGGGGGAAATATGAACATTAATATAGATTTATATAATATCACTTTCTTTGTTTTATTAGCTTTTGCGGCATGGTGCGTATGGAAAATATCCGTTGCAGATTGGCGTCGTCGCATAATACCAGACGTTTATTTATTTCCACTTCTATTAACCGGTATGGCGGTTGTTATCTTTTTCCCTTGGCCGGGGAATCCGGCAGAATCAACTCTTGCCGCTATATTCGGTTATTTCTTGGCGTTAATAATCGGAGAAATATTTGAGTTTATAAACCGTAAAAAAAATAACAAGGATGTACCTATTGGGATGGGCGACATCAAATTAATATCAGTTGGTGGAATATGGCTTGGTTTAATGGGATTAGCAATAGCTCTTGTGCTAGCTTGTGTTTCTGGAATGATATGGGGTGCGCTAAAAAAACAAAAAACTATACCGTTTGCCCCATTTTTTATAGGAAGTGGAATTTTATCTTTAATTATAATTAGCTTTTTGTTATAATTATAAATAAAAGGGATAATGGATAGAGAAATGAAAGCACGATTATTTTCTATATTTGCATTGACACTCTGTTTACCGATGGCGAATTCCAAGGCAACGACATTTCAACAGAATTCACCTACGCCATTTTCACAGTACGGTCAAATTCAAAACGTTCAGAATTATTCTTCTAATCCGTTCTGGGATCCCAGCAGTCCTTACAATCAACGGATGCCCGTTCCCGTCTATGTTCAAGGACTGGACGTGGGTACAAGCGATTGTCAAGCTGTTGTTTCTGCTTTGGTTGCATCATATTGCTCTTCTCGTAACAACTGCGTTGGGGTTGATGTAGATGAGGCAAGACCAACATTAACAATTCAACTAGCCAGTCTTCCAAATCACAACTACGTTACACCATGTTCTGGTTACATAGATAGTGAATTCAGTAAATATGTTGAAAGTGCTGTTGCGGTTCCAACCGGAACAACAGTACCATTTCCAAATGCAACAGTACCCACCAACCAGAATTCAGACAGTCAGAAAGTTGAGTTTCAAAATCCTTATCAGCGTCAATTACCCACATGGAATGGCGATCCATGGATGCAAGAAATGTTAGAGCGTAAACAAGAACTAGAAAATCTGCAATCGTCTTCTGGCACGAATAATGATTCAACTTTGGCAAAAGCAGATTTTCCCAAGACTGCATCAGATTTATCATTTACGCAACGTATACAAAATGATGCGGCGGGTTATGCACCATATGAAAATGCAACGGGTTATGTTCCTTTAAATATTGAAAGCGAAGAAAAGTATCGTTCTCGTCTTTCAAAAAACACTAAACCAGAATCTGTCACTGCCGCAGCTGATAAAAAGTATGAGAAAGGTACAGGTGTACTTGGGGGAGAATTAGATTCGGGACAAGATAATCAAGAATGCGAAAATGCGACCAGCATGTTAGCCGCTCTTAAGGCAGATTTAAATACTTTAAAAAGCTGCCAAAATTCAAAAAAAAAACTTGTTGATTGTCTTGCTTCATTAAGAAGTGATTATTTTTCTACCCTAGAAACAAAAAACACCCAACAATTAATTAATTATAATTATACCAATATAGGAATTTTAATTGATTCTGACTGCCTTATAGACCCAATTACGAAACAAAAAGTATGTTGTAATACAGCAACAGAGGATGGAGATCGTATAGTTTCGATTGGTGGTTTTATGTATTGTGGCTATGAGGTTCGTGACAAAGACGGAAATATTTCTGAAGTTAAACCTGTATACGGCATGGTACGTCAATGTTTACAAGGCAAAAAAAAGAGAAGTACAACTAGTAGCGGCGTAATATCCGGATTTTTTCGACGTGACTTTTGGGATCAAAATTGTATAACAAGATTTTGTGAAGGTGAAGTTGCCCCAAAAGAAGGTATAGAAAATTCTATAAACTGGGATCATAATGATGATGAAATATGCTGGACATGGGATTGTCCAGGTAATTACATAAAAATGGGGAACACGTGTGTTAGCAATTCTGACTTAACAGAAGGTATGTATTCTGAAGAACATTTTAATTACAATTATTGGATACAAACGCTAAACAATAAGATTTCTGAAATAACAGCAAAATGTCCTAACCTATAGTTTTTACTTGTCATGAAACATAGATGTAAAATTATTTTATACCTATTTAGCATATGCATATTAAGTGCTGAACCTGCATTTTGTACGACCATGGACGAGAATGTTTCTATACCGACAGAATCTCCAGATTTTATCTCTGCGTCGGAATTGCTTGCACGCACACCTGACGACACCCAATGTGCAACAACCATTTTTGAAAACGCACTAGCAAATACCGCCAGTCAAGAATTAGAAAATGCACTTGAAGAAGATGTTCAAAAATGGATTTATAAAACTTTTCAGGACAAAGACGTCTTGCAAAAAGTCTTGGCCTGTCCAGAATTTGAAAATGTCGCGGATGATGAAACAATAACCTTTTTACCAATAAAATACACATTCCCAAATGGACGTGAAATAGTCATTAACTATGAAACGCAACCCAAAATATTAAAGCAACGAATTCTTATTGGTGAAAAACAACAATTGCCATTTTCTGATCCCAATCCTAGAGTAGGGGCACCAGAAGACGAAAATATTTGGACCAATACAGATCCTGCTTGGTATGCGATTATGGTTGTAGAATCTGGCACACTGGATAATTTCGTTGGTCCTGGAAAAAACAATACAATTTCCTTGCAATACGTAGAAGACAATATTGATACTTTGTTCCCCAGGAACAGCAAATGCACTGGTAAATCAGCCCTAACAAATGATAACACTATTATAAACCAAGCAATGAAAGAAACCGTAAATTTAGAAAAGGATACAAACGATTATTATGTTGCCGGAGACGTTAATTTACGTTGGATTTCTTATTTAGAAATTGGTTTAGACGTCGCACTAACTGTTGTGACCATGGGGGGCGGAACTGCGGTTCTAGGGGCAACAAAAGCTGCCCGGGCATCTAGGGCTCTTAAAAATTTATCAACCTCTATCAAGACGTTACGGGAAGTAGATTCTGTAAGAGATTATATTCGTTTGGGGCAGAAATCTGCAAAAGCTGTGGAAGAATTAAAAACCATAACAGACGCGGCTAAATATGCAGAAAAAACAAAAGAGATAGAAAACATAACCAAAGCCATGCGCGACATTGAAAATGCAGACGATAGTGTGCGTCGATATAAACAATATACGGAAACTTTTACATCATTAAACCGGTATAGAAATGCGTTAAGAATATGGCGTCCGGCACAACGTGGTAATATAGTTGCACGTATATGGCGCGCCGTTCGTACAGCAAATACAGGCGGTAAAGAACTTCGTAGTGCGGCTAAAATTGCAAAAAGCAGTACTTTATCGGGACGCGTTCGTGATTGGTTATTCCGTTCTTCCTTAAGTAACATTGGTGCTTTAGCTAAACTGGAAAGGAAAGGTGGATTTTTATACGGTACATTAAAATTTGTTGGTGGTTTTTGGGACTGGACAGAAACAAGTACCGGCGAATTTACTAGTGACATAGAATTTAAACCTTTAACTTTGCTATCTGCCGACGACTTACAGGGACAAGAAAATGTTGTTAATCATGGTATGTGGCTAATGTGGGCTGGTGACGCATATAGTGCCGCAGATGATGACGCTGCGTTTTTACAAGCCATGGATTTCGCAAACAAGTTTCATTTTAATTTAGAAAAAGTTCAACAAGAACAGAATACCCACGCCTGTAATGTTGACATATACGTTGTTAGACCTATAATCCGTAACCCAGATTCTGAAAACCCAGAATTATATTATCTAATTATGAACGATGAACCGTGGACTACCAGTAATAACACCGACGAATAATTACCCATTGAAATAAAATGTGCAACTTTATATAATATAGACGAAAGGGAGCACATGATATGATAAGAAAATTATTTACTATAATATGTTTAATATGTGCATCGGTTTATAGTGCAAATGCTTATCAGCTTTTATCTTCAAAAGAATTGGGCAAAGACGACGCAAAAAATCAAACTGTAGTTGTAAAATGTACAACAGATACAGGTAAAACATCTAATCAAACCTGCACGTTACGCAGATATGCAAAATGTTCCGGAACGGGGGAAAATAAAAGCTGCAGCGGATGGCAAGGTTGGCAAGATTTACGTTCACCGTCTAAAAAATATTCTGATTGGCGCAGTGCGGCGTCGGCATGTTGTCGTGCAAAAGGCTTAAGATAAAAACGGGTCACATAAAAGACCCGTTTTTATATATAAAAGTATAATACTTATGGTGGATGTGATTGGACTCGAACCAACGACCTCTTCGATGTGAACGAAGCGCTCTAACCAGCTGAGCTACACATCCAAATCTTAGTTATTTTATCTTATTTTTTCATAATTAGCAATTATTCTAGATATTTTTGCATTTATTTTATCTTTATTAAAATTTATACCGTTAAAAAACAAAACGTCTTCATCATCAGCTTTTTCAAATTTATCATATGGGAAACCATAACCGCCGTCATTATAAAAACCAAACATATCACGAACTTCTTTAGAATTTCTTTCTTTTTCGGAAAAACATAGCCTACGTAAAAAGGAGGGGTGTACAATAGGAAACAACAATTTTTCTGGGTAAAACGTATTATCAAAATTTTCAACAACTCGACGAATTTCATATACGTAATTCAACCATGCTTTATTTGTCGCCAGTGCTTTTTCTAATTTCGTATCATACGAAACCTCTATCATTGCAAATCTATCCACAGTTGCTGCGTCCAACGGATTTCTTCCTATATACTGCAAAGAAGCCCCACGCCCATAAGTGTTTGCTGATGCGCCAACAATAAAGTCATCATGTTTTTTTACCAATTTACCATCAGGGAACAAATATGACGATTGCGACATAGAGTTATTTATCACAGTCATAATGTTTGGATTACCAGCATCAATTTCTTCAAATAAAAATACCCCACCTTTTTCATAAGCGTCACGAAACGCCGTCCTAACATATTGTCCCTTTGCGTCGTTATATCCTATTATATTATATTCTGAAGTCTGACCGTTAACTGGGGTAGGGTAATACGGTAATTTAAGATCATACGCAATCTGTTCCAATATTGTCGACTTACCACTTCCCGCAGGTCCAACCAAATATGGAGATAACCCAGCCGCGATTACACGTGAAGTTTCTTCATATTTTTCATGTCTTAATTTATCTGAATCCGTTACAGTTTTTATGCCTTTGCGATTAAAAATTATCTCTACCTTACGAACAGTATCTTGCCTTTTCTTTAAATCTTCAATGCTTTTAAGTAGTTCTTTTTTTTCTTCGCCCCATTTATCTAGCAGTATCCCGGTATTTTTTTCAAGCTCATTAGCCCTTTTTAACACATTTTCTTCTGTCTTCTTAGCAATGTCATCGATTTCAGAACACTTCCTCGTTAATTTTTCTTTTAAATCTTTATAAGTTTCCTGAATTTCATTTAGTTTTTTCTGCTGTTCAAAAATTTTAGTAATTCTGTCATCAGCATCAAAAGCCTTTAAACTTTCTAATTTTTTTTCTACATCATAATTTTTTTCATTCAACTTATCAGAAATTTTCTTAACAACATTGTTATATTCGTTTAAAAACCAACGATCAAAATCACTTAATTTCCCCATATAAAACGCCATTCTTTGCCCCAAATCTTCTTCCGGCGAAGGTAATATAGAAGGAATATCTTTTTTATCTGCTGCCATGCTAACTTCCACTTTATTTTCTATATTTTTATTACTATGGACAATATTTTGTTTATATTTTTCTATATCTTTTTCAATCCCAGGAAAAAGATCTTCAAAAGTTATTTTTATACCGTCAATGCTATAATTTCCTTTAAGTAAAATTCTTGCGTCATACGAGTTTAATTGAGCAACATTTTTTATAAATAAATTTTTATCTAAAGAAATAAACTGTTTATTATAGAAAGAGTTTATATTCATTATATAATATAATAAAAACATTGGATCCCTGATAAGTCTAAGATCAGTCTGGGTTATACCACTATTAATTGCTTTCTGAAAGGAATTAGCCAGCGCTAAACAAACTGCATCGGGATCATTAAATTTATTACGATTTTTATAATCTTCTTCTTTATAGAAATAGGTATATTTTAGGCAACCTATACCTTTTTTTAGGAATCCTTTTTTTGACTTGAAAATTTCCTTATGCGCTTCACTTAAATTATATAACCCAAAGTCTAACAATAAGTAATCAAAATTTATATTTTTTTTAACTTCTTCTGCCCATATTAATCGTTCTAAAGATAATTCGTTATTCCATAGGTAAGAACTATCAAATTCATTACTTTTTATAGCTTTTAAGAAAGTATAAATAATCTCTCTTGGTGAATATAGAAAAGTAGACTCTTCAAATAATTTTATATTATTTAATAGTTTTTCTTTCTCCATAATTTTATCTGCTAGAAACTTTATAAACTTTTCCTTTATGCCATAAAATTTATTTAATAAATTTACTTGATGTTTAACACCGGCATCATCAATATAATAAAATGACTTGGTTAATAATCTATAAACGTCATTATGTTTGCTTACATTAGAAATACGCATTGATTTTTCTATATTTTCTAACAAAAAATCTTTTTTAGAATTATCCCATTTACCATCAACAATACAACCAGATTCTGATAATATTTTATAAAGATCAAAATTTTTATCGTCAATTAACAATAATTGTTTAAGATTTTCTAGCAATAAATCTTCATCCAATACTATAGAATTTTCTACATCGCTTCTACATGAATGAAATAAAAACTTTATAATTCGGTCTTTTTCATTTTTTAATTTATTAATAAAATCCCTGTTTGTATTTATGGCTGATTTTTCAAGAGCTTTGAAAATGCTGTCTTCATAGCTCATTTTAGGGTTCACCATACTAAAAAAACTCTGCTTAATAACTTTTTCTCTTTTCGAAAATACAGAGCCTAAGGTACTTTTAAACCAATTTGCATTATTCCCAATCTCAGAAAAAACTTTCTTCAATTTTGGGTTATAATCTGGAAAAGAAAAGCTACAATCTAATAAAGTTTTTATATCTACTTGGCTTATTTTAGAAAGAGATTTTTCTAATAATTCTTTATTTAATTCCACCCCCAACTTATTAATATAAAACATCAATCGCAGTGGATTATTGCAATTACGTAAACCGTCAATTTTTTTCAATTCAATATCATTATCAACAGAATCAAACAAAGCTTTACAAAGTTTTTCTGTTTTTTTAAAGTCTATGTATGGAGAATAACTTCCAACCTGATAAAAATACGTATTTGTAACAAACCATAAACCCGTATTTTTAAGTACATCTCTATCTTGGGGGCACAGGTTACGTATTCCTAAATCAAAGGCTATATAATCTACTGAATACTCGCATTCTTTTCCATTATTCGCAGCGTTCATAAGTTGAACATCAATTTTCTGAACGTTTAATTCCTGAAATTCCCCAGAAAAAACAATTATTTTTTCTAAAAAATCCGATACCTTTACGGGTTCTTTAAAATCGCAACTATTAAAAAAACATAAAAATCTCTTTTAACGAAGAAATTATAGACCAAAACAAAAAATCGTCAATTTAAATTATACAAAAAATATTTTATGTACAAAAAAATAAACCCCGCATAGAGCGGGGTTAAAACTTGGTGGGGATAGTGGGACTCGAAC
>CASEJM010000007.1 GCA_949288265.1 uncultured Pseudomonadota bacterium
AATCTTGGTTGCGGAGTGTGGATTTGAACCACAGACCTTCAGGTTATGAGCCTGACGAGCTACCGGGCTGCTCTACTCCGCGATGAACAGGCAATAGGTTACTATTTTTTTGTCAATTTGTCAAATAAAAAATATAAAAGTATATTTTATGACGTTTTTCCTAACTGTCTTGAAATATGATTTTTTTACTGCTAAAATCCTAAAAATTGAAGGATTAAAGAGTTTTATTATGTATCAAAAATTTAGAAAATTATGGAAAGCTTTTTGGGAACCTATATTACGTTTATCTTTCTTCCAATGGTTGTTGGCAGGTTTGATGGCTTTATGCATATGGTTCGTTTATTTTACTTGTCGTAAAAAAATTACAAATTGGGAAATATTTAAAGAATATCGCAGAAAACCAGCTGTTTTCATATTTTGGCATGGACGTAGTATGATGTTGTCTCCTATTGTTTGTCTGGGTGGAATGCGCGCTTATGCTGTTGCAAGTAAGCACAAAGACGGGCGTATGATGGCAAAATTACAACGTTTGTTCGGTCTAAAATCTATATATGGAAGTACTTCCGAAGGGGGAATTTCTGTGCTTCGTGAAGGGGTGCGTGTTTTACGTCGCGGTGATCATTCTATGTGTTTATCTCCTGATGGTCCTGGGGGACCGTCTTTGCGTGTGCAAGATGGTGCGTTATATTTTGCTAAGATGACAGGCGCACCTATAATACCAGTTTGTTATTCTTGTTCTCATTCTTGGTTTCAGAATAGGTGGGATAGGTATTTGGTCGCCTTACCTTTTTCTAAAATAACGTGTAGACTTGCACAACCTATATTTATTGATTCTAAAATTAGCGCGGAAGATTTTGAAAAAGTACGTAAAAATATCGAAGACATCATGGTTCAGCAAGTAAGAGAAATGGATGGAGAATTTAATCTTTTTCAAGTAGAACAAGATTTAACAGCAACAGAATTTAAAAGAAAACTTAGAGAAGAACGGGAAGAAAAAAAAGCAAGAAAAAAACAAAAATAGAGGTAAATATGAAAACACCTTGGTGGTTTTTACATAAAACGCCTGTGGCATTTTTATTGTTGCCATTATCGTTAATTTATTACATTTTTTCTCGAATTATTTTTTTATTTAGAAGTATATGTGCTTATAAGTCTCGTAGAAAGATTATATGTATTGGAAATATCTTGTCGGGTGGGGTTGGTAAAACCCCTGTTGTTCGTTTGGTTGCCGAATTTCTTGATGCGCCAGTTGTAATGCGCGGGTATAAAAAAAGTGCTAAAACTGGTAACGTCGGTGACGAAGCTGCTATGTTGGCACGTAATGGTTTACAAGTTCATGTTGGAAATAAAAAAAGCAATATAATTTTATTAAATAAACAAACAAAAGAAGATACTCCGATAGTAATGGATGATGGTTTTCAAAATCCAAAGATAAAAAAGGATATTTCTATATTAGTTTTTGATCAAGGCTTGGGGTATGGAAACGGATTCTTGTTACCTTCTGGACCTTTGCGTGAACCTCGTTCTGCAATACGTCGTGCTGATGCAGTTATAATAATAAAAAATAATAAACCTAAAAAGCGTTTTAATATTCCAGAAAACATTCCTGTTTTTTACGCGTCAAGTAAAACACTTTCTCCATATGATGAAAACGAAAAATTATATGCGTTTGCTGGAATAGGGTACCCAAAAAAATTTTTTAAATCGTTAAATAATGTTGTTACTAAAAAAGCGTTTCCTGATCACTATCAATATACAGAGAAAGATTTAGAAAATTTAATTGAAAGTGCGCAAAAAAAGAAAGCAAAATTAATTACGACAGAAAAAGATTGGATGCGCTTACCAATAGAATTGCGTGATGAAATAAAATATGCACGTTTAGACATGAATATAGAAAATGCTTTTTGGGTATGGTTAGAGGAGAAGGTTAAATGTCAACGTTAAAAAAACAAGTTAAGATTACTGGTAAGGGAATTCATTCTGGCTTGCCCGTTACGATGGTTATAAAACCATCTAAAAAAAACGGTATATATTTTCGCAGAATTGATTTACCTAATTCCGATTTTATGCCGGCTTTATATAATAACGTTGGCGATACAAAAATGCGTAATACTACGATAGGTGACGTAAAAACTTCTCACGTTCAGACTGTGGAACATTTAATGGCTGCTTTATTTATGGCTGGTATTGATAGCGCTTTGATTGATATAGATGGACCAGAAACACCTATATTAGATGGAAGTGCGGCAAAATTTTATGATGCTTTCGTGAAAGCGGGTATTACAAATGGTAAAAGAAAAAAAATAATAGTTCGTCGACCTGTGATAGCGTATGCGTCGGAATTACGTAAAGAATTAAGTTTATTTACTCGTATAAAATGGTGGATTATAAACACTTTGTCTGGGCGTAAAAGTAACGGTTATGTAAAACTTGAACCAAATGACGGAAAGGGGTTAGAAATAACCGCAACTTTAATTTATCCAGAAAAAATAATAGGTAATCAGACGTATTCGTATACTTTTAAAGAAAGTAAAAAATTTGTAAATAATTTTATAAAAAATGTGGCGCGGGCACGTACTTTTGGAAAATATTCTGAATGGGAATATTTAAAATCACATGGGATGGCTCGCGGTGCAGACGAGACGAACGTTATCGCTTTGAACGATAAAGGAAACGATACTTTAAATCAAACTATTTGGCCCGACGAATTCGTGCGCCATAAAATAATAGATGCAATCGGAGATATGTATACAAGCGGGGGAATGATTGTTGGTAAATTAGAGTCTTTTAAAGGAAGTCATGCTTTGAACAATTTAGTTCTTAAAAAGTTATTCAGTGATGCCCAAAATTATGATATAATTGAATAAAATAGTTATAATAAGGTGGTTGATATGAAAAAAATATTTGCGTTTGGTTCCATATTGCTTGCGTTAGCTGCGTGTGGTGGAATGATTAAACATGAAAATGGAAGTCAATATTTGACGCAGTTAGAAGCGGAACCTATCGGTTGTACGTTTTTGTATAAGATTGAATCAGAAGTTTCTGTATATGATGCTGATGATGCACGTGTTTATCTTGAAAATAGAATTGCTGATCAGGCACGTAGTGGTAACGCTTATTGGATAACAAGTCAACGTACACGTCCGAATGAGTGGGTAATATTTGGACCAGAACGTTCTTTTGTTTTGGTTGCGAATGTTTATGATTGTCCGCATCCTAATAACGTTCGTACCGCTAAAGATGGCGGAACAAGCATAACTGCAACACCTGTTTTGGTTGAACATCAGATAAATTGCAATGGTAATATGTATGGTGGTCAAAGTGGTTGTTAATATTAATTGAAAATGTTACACCCGCCGCAATTATAGCGGCGGGTTTCTTTTTGTAATCTGTGTTTGCCAAAGGTAGTTTTTTTATGTTATAATTACTTGAAATAACAGAGAGAGAAATTGCCAAGTCAAATTATAACTATTGATAGGAAAAAATATGCCGTTGGTTTATTTTGGCAGCCGACGGGTGCTGGTTACGTTGCCCGTACGTATGCACGTATGTTGGCAAAGGGGGTTGATAAGAAATTAAATTTGTATACAGAATACCGTGCAATGGTAGGTCTGGGATCTAAAAAGTTTGGACATCGCAGCAGTATGATAAGTGCTGCCGCTGCTGTAACAGAAGCTTTGGGGGAATATACTTCTTTCCTTGCTGTTTTTTCAATAGATAATAAGTTTTACCTTGTCGCCGTTCGTAACGGGGTGATTTTAGAAGATAAATTATTTGAAAAAGAAGATGAAGCTAGGGCGGAATATTTTAAATTATCCGAGATTCCTGACTGGGGTGCGCTTTTTGCACCAAGTGCATGGGGAATGCCGCGTGCTGTAGAACGTAATTTATCTGATTTAATTATGCGCGGACCAAAAGCTGTTTTACATCCAATTAGCAGAGCTCGTGCAGGTATTGCTTCATCTGTTTTAGTTGTATTATTTTGTGTTTTTATTGCATGGTTTTTTCGCGTTCCATTAGAACAGATGATAAACCCTCAACCAGAGTTGTCACAGGTTTCACCAGAATTAGCGGCAGAGTATCAAAAACAATTAGATGAAAAAAATAAAGAATTGGATGCACAATTTGAAATAGAGCGTGCTTCTGGGCCGGAACCAATTATTTTACCGTATGATTATTTGCCAGACCCACAGAAACGTGCGGAAACGTGTTTTCAAGCAATTGCTTTCTTGATGCAACCTATAACGGGTTGGAATCAAGTTTCTGCAGAGTGTGGTGAGAATTACGCAAGTGTTGTTTTTAACCGTGACTTTGGTACATTAGATGAATTTTATTCAACTGCTACTGAATTAATGCCTGGTTCTTTTGTTCAGCAAGAATCTGATGATTCTTTATATGTTCGGGCTAAATTACCAAATGTTCCTATTAAAGCGTCATTGGATGAAAGAGATATAGAAACACTTACAAGAGAAGTTTTATCGGCTTTTCAAGCCAGTGGTATGTCTGCTGAAGTACAGATGGTTGTTGATACTTTGACAAATGGCGTTGAAACTATTAATTTAGATGTGGTAGAAATTGCCGTTCAATCTAAATTAACTCCTGTACAGTTTATGAAAATTTTTGAAGAATTTGGCGGGGTGTATATGACGCGTTGCGCGTGGGATGCATCAACACGTATTTGGAACTATGAGGTGATAATCTATGCT
>CASEJM010000008.1 GCA_949288265.1 uncultured Pseudomonadota bacterium
ATTTTATGCTTGACCTGCGATTCGTTTTTGTTCTAAGATATTTGTATAGACAAGGAGAAAAGAGTCAAAAGCCTTAGAAATCTGCGAAAAACCGGTTTTCTGGCAAAAATAAAAAATTAACGAAAAATTAAATTTTATTTTTGTAAATACTGTTGTAAATACAAATAAAGATTGATTTTTCATAAAAACCCGAAAGGAGGGACCGCACAATGTCAAAATCAATAAAAGAAATCATGATCGCTTTGAACCAAGTTTTAACAACAACTGTTTGGGTAAACGAAGATCGTCAGATAATTTCTTTGGCCGATGAATTACAAATTGGTCATAATAACGCTCCACGTTCTATTGAGGACTTACCACGTACATCCTTGGTCGGTGCCTATGTATCATTACAAATTCGTACAGACAACTTTGATATTGCAGCAGAAACATTGGAAACCAAAGCTTTAGCTTTACGAGTAAAAGAATTAGTTTTTGCAGAAGCAAAGAAAATTATGGATAGCGCAGATAGTACACAAACTACACACGTTGCGCGTGCCGCATAAATAAAGCCCAAAATGCGGTCTATTGGGCACAATACAGTTTCTGGGGAACCAGAAGGAAGGGAGAAATTACCGGCAAGTAATTGCCGGTAATTCTTTTTAATTTTTTTTATTCTTGATTAATTATTTCATCACGAATTTTTGAAACAGATTGCGCACGTGCCGCAATTACATCATTTAAATTGGCACCAGTTAAATCGGCGGCATATTTAATAGAATTTGCAAAAGCCAACGCATCACTATTACCATGTGTTTTTACAGCAAAACCCTTCAACCCTAAGAACGTCGCACCAGCATAAGAACGAGGATCAATTTTATTTTTTAATCGTTTGAAAACATGCACTAAAAAGAAAGCCCCGATAATTGCTAGTATAGATTTCTTTAAATTATCTACCAACACGCGCTTAATTAGTTTAGCGGTACCTTCAACCGTTTTTAAAACAATATTGCCTGTAAAACCATCTGTAACTACGACTTGGACATTACCGCCACCAATATCATTACCTTCAACGAAACCAATATATTCATATGGTAATTCATCTTTGTGTTCCATCAATAGCTTATTTAACTTCTGAAGAGTTTCATTACCCTTTGTATCTTCTTCACCTATATTAAGAACACCGACTTTTGGCCGTGGCATCTTACCTAACATTTCTGCATAAACACTGCCAAGAATAGCGAAATCGAACAAATCACGTTCGTCACAATGAACGTTGGCCCCCAAATCCAATACTACCACCCGAGAATCGCCACCACCAGACGGTAACATTGTTGTAATTGCAGGTCTTGAAATACCGTCAATTGTCTTTAAAGCAAGTTTTGATAAAGACATCAAAATCCCTGTATTACCAGCACTGACAACGGCCGCAGAATTACCTTCACGAACATCTTTTATTGCCATATACATTGATGTATCCTGAGAATGACGGATGACGTCTCGTACTTTATCTGTACCTTTTATCACACCCGGTGCATCAATCAATTCGCAATTACGTGCAACACGAGGATATTTTGCCAATAAAGGGTTTAATACTTTTGACGGTCCAAATAAATGAAAAAAGACTTTATCTTCACCGTTCTGGTAAAGAAACTGGTTCATTCCCCCCAATACAGCGTTTGGACCTTTATCCCCGCCCATTGCATCAATTGCTATGATTTTTCTTTCTGCAGACATGATGAACATTAAAAAAGCAGAAAGGCAACATATATTTATGCACCCAATTCTGCTTTAATCCTTTGGTTATATATTATTTCGCACCGCACGCTGGGCATACATGATGCGGACGTTTTTTTTCACCACACGCCTTGCATACTGTGCATGGCATTACAGATAATGCATCATGAGAACGACGCTGTGCAGAACGTGCTTTACTTGTTTTACTTTTTGGCGTTGCCATTTCATATCCTTTTATTTACAGTTAGACATTTTATTAAAATCTTACGCTTTTGCAAGGAAAACTTTAATCGGAGATTACCTGAGCAACAAACATACCATGATTATGTAACAAACCGATAACCGCGCTATGATCATCTAATCCCATATAAAACTTATAACCTTGCTTTTCTAATTCTTTAACCATTGCTAACTTGTATTCTGCAGTCGTACCCGGGTAATCATGAGGTTTACAGAATACACGTTTCTTTATGTTAGGCAGCATATTATGTATATGCTGTTCTACCTTTTCCTGACCGATGGCCCATCTTCCCGTTATAAAAACAATTGTAAAATCACGCCCTAACGTTTCCAGAACTTTTATCATTCTTTCATTAGGTTCCCCAAAACGATCGTAATTTGCAATTGCAAACTTTTTATTTACCACGCCATCAATATCACAAAAAATCGCCGGAATTTCTTTCATTTACATACCTACGCCCGGCAACACAAGTTCGTGTTACCGGGCGCCTTTCTTTTTACACCGATTATATATCTAACAACTGCTGCTGTGAATTACCTTCACGCGCAAGTTTTTCAGCCTTTTCTTCTTCCTTAGCTATTTCACGAACGCGACGTACATAAGCACCAGTACCAACCGGTATCAAACGACCAACGATTAAGTTTTCGTTTATACCGACAAGTTTATCTGTTGCACCGCTAATCGCAGCATCTACTAATACTTTCGTAGTCTGCTGGAACGACGCGTTTGAGATAAAGGAACGACTTGTCAAAGATGCCCTGGTCAGACCAACTAAAACCTGTGAAGCTTCTGCTGGTTTACCGCCATCATGTACGACTTTCTTATTTTCCTCTTCGAAATCAACACGATCAACAACCTGTCCCATTAAGAACCCTGTATCACCAGGATTTGTAATTTCAACACGACGCGTCATTTCACGTATTAGAATTTCGATATGCTTATCGTTAATTGACACACCCTGCAAGCGGTAAACTTGCTGAATCTGTTCAACCATAAAAGTTGCCAATGCTTTCTGCCCCAAAATACGTAAAATATCTTGTGGTACAGGATCACCATCAACTAGCTTATCAGCCTTTCTTACAACGTCACCGCTGCGAACCAATAAGTTCGTTCCCTTTGGTACGGCATATTCAACCGGTGCTGTACCATCGTCAGGCATGATACGAACGATTATTTTAGATTTAGCATCCTCTAATTCAATCGTACCATCAACTTCTGCCAATAACGCAGGATTAGATGGGCGACGAACTTCTAATAATTCGTTAACACGTGGTAAACCACCAGTAATATCCCCAGTACGCTTTGTCTGTACAGGAATACGCGCCAAAATATCACCTGCCGATACCTTTGCACCGTTTGATACATTCAAGATGGAATACATAGGTAATAAATATTCAGCAGTTTTCTTACCACCTAAAGATATTACCTGGCCCTTATCATCAACCAATGTGATGGCCGGGTTCAAAGCCTTCTTTGTATTAGTCTTCCAATTTATAACCTTACGAGAAACGATACCAGTTGTTGAATCAACTTCTTCTTGATAAGAAACGTTCTCGATTAAATCTTGGAACTGAACGATACCATCTTTTTCTGCAATGATTGTATTCGCGTATGGGTCCCATTCAGCAACCTTTGACCCCTTTTCTACCTTATCACCATCACTTACAATCAGCATTGCAGCATATGGTAACTTAGTCGTAAATAGTTTTTCACCCTTAGCGTCAACAACGGACAATTCTCCGTTACGAGACAAAACAACAATACGTCCCGCAGAATTTTTAATCGTATTAACACCAGACAATTTGATGATACCTTCAACAGGGACTTCTATAAAGTGACTTTCCGCCCCACCAGACGCAACACCACCAATATGGAAGGTACGTAACGTCAACTGAGTACCAGGTTCACCAATAGACTGACCTGCAATAACCCCCACTGATTCACCAACATGAACCAATGCTTGACGAGACAAATCCATACCATAGCATTTTGCACACAAACCATCGCTGCAGCAAGTCAATACACTACGTACATCAACGCTTGGCAAACCAGATTCATTAATCTTACGTGCCGCAACTTTCGTTACCAATTCACCAGCAGGAACGATTACTTCCTTGGTAATTGGATGTATGATGTCATGTGCCGCTGTACGTCCCAATACAACGTCACCTAATGGCACAGCCAATGTACTGCCCTGATATACAGGTTTTGCTGTGATATATTCTGTCGTACCACAGTCGTGTTCTGTAATAACTGTGTTCTGCGCCAATTCAACCAAACGACGTGTCAAGTACCCAGCGTCAGCGGTCTTCAAAGCCGTATCAGACATACCCTTACGTGCACCGTGCGTTGACGTAAAGTATTCCGCCATGGTCAGACCTTCCTTAAAGTTCGAAATAATAGGAACTTCAATAATAGAACCGTC
>CASEJM010000009.1 GCA_949288265.1 uncultured Pseudomonadota bacterium
AATATATCCCACCATTAAATGGGGGGAAAAATTAACGAACGTTTGCGAGTTGAAATAATTCTTCTGTTTTTACTTCTTATTATTTTGTTTTAACATGTGTTAACATTGCATCCAAAGCCTTGCGCTCAAAAATCATACCACGAAGCATTGCCAACGCATTTTGATTTTTGTTATAAAAATCAAATACCTGTTTGGGGTCTGGGTATCTTGCCGCCTCGGCCCATACAGCTTGTTGTAAATCATCGCGTGTGACTTCTACTTTGTTCTGTGTACCCCATTCTGCAAGAATCAAACCAAGTTTAACGCGGCGTTCTGCTTCTTTGCGTTCTTTCTTTTCGTCCCATTTATGGTCGTTTCCACAGTCACCGTCACAGTGGGCATGTGCGTTATCATGTTCTTGCTTTGCCATGTTTAATTCTTGTTCTACTAAGACTTCTGGCAACTCTAATTTTACTTTATCGGCCAATAAATCTAATAATTCGTTACGCATTTCACGTTTTGCCGCTTCTTCATATTGTTCTTTTAATATGTTGCGGATATGTTCACGTAACTTTTCTACAGATTCATGCCCGACTGCTTTTGCCAATTCATCGTTAAGTTCCGGTAGTTTATGTTTGCGGACTTCGTGAACTTTTACAGCAAAGCGAGCGTCTTTACCAGCTAGATTTTCTGCATGATAGTTTTCAGGAAATTTAACATTAACATCAAATTCGTCGCCCGTCTTATGCCCTATTACCTGTTCTTCAAATCCAGGTATAAAAGAACCCGAACCCAGAATTAAATGATGTTTTTCGGCAGCGCCCCCTTCAAAAGCTTCATTGCCAATAAATCCTTTGAAATCTATTACTGCGGTATCCCCGTTTTCTGCTTTGTAATCAGTATCTTGCTTTTCGGCAATACTGCGAGATTTGCGGACGTTTTCTAATGATTTTTCAACTTCTGCTTCGTCTAATTTAGTTGTCTTTTTTGTTACTGTAAATTTTTCTAAATCAACCTCTGGTAACGTGGGCAGAATATCAAAATCTAAGGTGTATTCAGCATCTTTGCCAATTTCCCAATTTGCTAAATCTGCCTTTGGTGAACCGGCCAGACGTAATTTTTTGTCGGCAATATATTCGTTTAAGTCACGGTTCATAAGTTTATCAATGGCCTCTGATATTGCGGAAGCGTTATATTTTTGACGTAAAATTGATAGCGGAATATGACCTGGACGAAACCCCGGCATTTTTGCCTTTTTACCGTATTCGACTAATATTTCATCTGCTGCAGTCTGTAGTTCATTTGCAGTAATGGTGCCGTTAACGGTATAGTGCAAATCTTTGATTTTTTCTTTTTTAAACATTGTATTTCCCCTAAAAATAATGAATTGCTGAGTGATTATACACAGTTTTTTTATAAACGCAATAATAAGTTTGTCGGACATGATGTCTTTTTATTTACTTGTGTTTATTTTGTAGTGAGTATATAATGTTTGCTGTCAACAGGTATTCTGTTGATGGGGTGTGGAAACCTCGATGATAGCGTCGTGGTGTTAATTATGGCGCGTGGTTGCGCTGTTTTTATTATTACGATGAAACATAAACTCCTGATTTTTGTGTCAGGAGGGCCGCGAAATATTAAAAATACGCGACACAATTCTATCAATTGTTTCCAACCTCCTGACCACCAAGTGTTTTGGTGGTTTTTTCGTACGAAAAATAAAAACAGGAGATTGAAATATGATCAGTATAACAAAAATGATTTGCGGGACTGTATTCATTACGGTAGTAACCGCAAATATATGCAATGCCGCGGTTCAGTGTGGCATGGAAGTTTCAACGCAACCTAGCGGATATACAACGATTTCTCTGAATGTTGCTGATAATTGTTCGTCAACTAATCAGATATATTTCTGTGACCCAAACAGCAAACGATGTGATTTTGTTACCAGATGTAACACTTGCTCTAATTCAGGATGGACTATAAGTTATGATACTTATATTGATGGCACTGTGTGTACCGATATACCTATTACACAGTGTTGTAAAACTTACCCGGGACCGTCCGTTGGTACGTGGACAATAAATTCGTCAAATCGTGCATATCAATACAGACGAATCAAAAATTACAAATGTGATGGGACATATACTACAACAAATGAATATAGATGTGCGGCTGGATATTATGGTGATGCTAAAGGGACATCGCTTACCAATTTGACGGGGTGCGTTCAATGTCCATCAGGTGGGACATCGGTGGCTGGTTCAACAGTAATAACATCTTGCTATTTACCATCTTGGACAACAGGCTCTGATTCCACCGGTAGTTACATATACACATCAGATTGTTATTACAATAATTAAAAAAATCCGCCAATCGGCGGATTTTTTCCATAAACGTATTAACGTTTGCTGAACTGTGTAGAACGACGAGCTTTGTGACGACCAAAGTGTTTACGTTCAACAACGCGGCTGTCGCGTGTCAAGAAGCCCGCAGCTTTTAATGTTTTACGTAAATCTGGTTCCGCTTTTTCAAGTGCTTTGGATATACCATGTTTTACTGCACCTGCTTGACCAGATAATCCGCCACCCATTACAATTGCGTGTACGTCATAGGCTGTTTCACGTTTTGTGATACCAAAAGGTTGTGCAATTATCATCTGTAATACAGGACGACGGAAATATTCCATCATAGGAATACCGTTAACGATGATTTGCCCCTTACCTGCAACTAAGTATACGCGGGCAACAGAATCTTTACGCTTACCCGTCGCGTAAGTCGCATTTGATAATTTAACATCTGCAACGGCTTTCTTTGCAGTTGATTTTGCAGGGGCCGCCTTTTTTGTTGTTTTGGCTGCTGTCTTTTTTACAGTTTTCTTTTCTTCTGTCATTATTCGCCCCTTTTATTTTTGCGATTTAATTCCGCGAAATTAATAACAATTGGGTTTTGTGCCGCATGTTTATGTTCTGATCCAGCATAGATATGCAGTTTCGTTAACCGCTGATTTGCCAACGCAACAGCAGTACGACGTCCCATCATACGTTTTACCGCGTTGAAAACCAACTTTTCGGGTTTTTCATTGCGCATCTGTCCCAATGTGCGTTCTTTGGTGCTGCCGGTCCACAAAGAATGCCAAAAGAATTTCGTCTTTTCTGCTTTCTTACCAGACAAAGCAACCTTGTCCGCGTTAATTATAATGACGTGATCGCCACAATCCATGTTCGGCGTCCATGTCGGCTTATTCTTACCACGTAGAATGTTTGCAGTAAAAGCTGCCAAACGTCCAAGCGTGCAATCGGTTGCGTCAATTAGATACCATTTGGCTTCTAATTCGCATTTTTTTAACGATTTTGTCGCTGCCATGTTTTTTACCTTTTTATTAAATTTGCGGGACAATTATGCCCCGCACTACTAGAAAAGTCAAGAGTTTTTTGATATGGTATAATAATACCGTACGAAGATATTACATCTCTTCTGGAATTTTTAGCCCCATTAAATCAATCGCTGTCGCTAATGTGTCACGTGCAATACGTGTAACCGTAAGACGTTGAGCTTTTGTTTCTTCGTTTATGCCTTCGCGTAAAATAGGACAGTTATGATAAAACGTATTTATTAATTGGCATAAATCATATGCGTAGTTCGCAATAATATCCGTTGCACGATTATCAAAAGCGCTTTGCACGGTTCGTTCAAAATCAAGGATCTCAATCAGAAGATTTCGTTCTTCTTCAGATAATGAACATAACTTTGATTCTTTTTTTATCCCTGCTTTTTTCAAGACACTGTTTAAACGTACAGCTGTGTATAATATGTATGGTCCTGTACGTCCCTCAAAACTGGTTACGGATTCAGGATCAAATATATAATCTGATCGCAAGTCATGCATTAAGTCATTAAATTTAAGTGCTGCCAGCGCAATTGTATCAATAGTTTCTTTAGGTAAATTTTTCCCGCTTTCTATAACGCGTTTTTTTACCGCTTCGTTTATCATATCTATGATATCATTTAAACCTGCGGCATTCCCGTCACGGGTTTTAAAAGGTTTACCGTCTGAACCGTTTATAGTACCATAACCTATGTGTTCTAAATTTTCTGGTGGAAATAAACCTGTTATTTCTGCAACGCGAAATAATTGTTCAAAGTGAAGTTTTTGCCTTATATCGGTTAAGTATATTATTTTATCGGGATTATCTGTAATTTTTCTATAATATAAAGCCATTATATCCGTAGCGTCATAAGGGACGGCACCACGTGAGTTATAAAACATTACTGGTGGCATTGGTGCATTGTCTGTATCTTTCTTTACGATTATTACTTCTGCCCCATCGCTTTTTACCAATAAATTTTTTTCACGCAGCATTTTTTCAACGGGTTCAATATATAATGCGGCATTTCGTTCACCAAGATTTTTATCAAAAGGCATTATATTTAGCTTGTTTACTGTTTCAGTCATAGATTTTAAAGATATCGGAAAAAATACGTTATATAATGCATTATAACCTGGGTGTCCTCCCTGTAATTTTGCTGTGATTATGCGAGCTTCTTCCATAAATTTTTCATCTGTTTTTGCCAAAGCCACCGCCGCGGGATAGTAAGTATCTAATTCTTCCGGAGACATTGCATATTTGCTATAATCTGCATCTGGATTAAAGTCATCCTTGAAAAAAGGCCAATCAGGATGATTCTTCTTTATCCATGCAATTACAAGTCCCATAGAGCGTCCCCAGTCACCCATATGGTTATAAGATATGGTTTTATGCCCTATGTATTTTGCGATTCTATTTAAAGTGTCACCAACGATGGATGTTCTTAAATGACCAATATGTAAAGATTTCGCAACGTTATAAGAACCATAATCCATATCTATTATCAAAGGATTTTGTGTCTTCATATCATGTGGTTTTGCAGCGGCATACCATATAAAGTCGTCTCGTAATTTTATGTTTATAAAGCCAGGACCGGCGATAGAGGCTGATTCCACAAAATCTAGTTCTGATAATTTGGGCATAATTTCTGCCGCAAAATCACGCGGATTTTTCCCTTCTTTTTTGGCCATAACCATCGCCGCGTTTGTCGAAAAGTCACCGAAAGAGCGATTGCGAGGGGTTTCTAAATTAGCTTTGAATCCGAGCTTTTCATTTATTGCTTCTGATACATATTTATATAAATTCATTTTTAATACTCATAAAGTTATATAGGTAAAATTATTCTTACTTTTAAACCGCCAAGGTCACTGTTTTCTAAAAATAACTGACCACCGTGGTTTTCAATAGCAGTTTGCGCAATGGATAAACCAAGCCCTGTCCCCCCGGTCTTTTCACTGCGAGATTCGTCCAAACGAACAAACGGTCGTAAAGCATCTTTCTTTTTGTCGTCAGGAATGCCTGGACCATCGTCCTCGATTATGATTTCTACTTGTTCCGTAGAATCTTTTTCGGTAATGCGAATTTTCTTTTTTGCATATCTTGCCGCGTTTTCAATTATATTACTAAAGGCACGGGCTAACGCCATTGGTCTTGCATAAAACTGAACGGGTTCTTCAGGAAATTCAGTTATAATTTTTTTATCTGGTGCCGCATCCCTAGCAATTCTTAAAAGCATTGCAGGTAATTCGGTCGTCTGTTCTATTTCTGGAATTTCTCCGCGGGCAAAAGCTAAATATCCATTTACCATTTCCGTCATGCGGTCAATGTCTTTTAATAAGTCTTTTTTAGATGCTTCACCAGTTTCAACAGATAAACGCATGCGGGTCAAAGGCGCTTTTAGATCATGACTTACTGCGTTTAACATATCTGTTCTTGTGCGATTGTAACGGTTTAAACGTTCTTTCATAATAATCATTGCCGTGGCAGCATCGCGTATTTCTTTTGAACCAGTTGGTTGAAATCCTGGTGCATCCAGACCGCGTCCAAACCGGTTTGCCGCCTTTGAAATTCGACGAATGCTTCGCGTGTGCATTATTATGAATGGGGAAATCAATATTGATACAATTAATATTGAGCCTATCAACCATATAATAAATACCTCGGTACTAGTTGAATATATGCGATACAAAGACGTTCCGAACGTCGTGATTTTTCCGTCGTTGTTTGGAATGTCTATGAACACAAGACGTTTACCTTTGTCCATATATATTTGAGCCGGTCGTTTCATTTGTTTCGAAAGTTCTTCGGCAAGTAAACCAGCTTCGCGAGAATTATTGTCATTATGGCTTGGTCGATTTAGTTTCGAATTTATTGAAACGTTTATACCCATATTTCGTGCCATAGTTGTTGCGGCGGCTATTTCTCCATTATCAATGAAATTCATCATTGTAACAACTTCAACAGCCAGGCTTCTTGCTAAAGTTGCATGAACCCTTGCCCAGTGATTGCCAAAAAACACATTAGCAATTATTACCTCTGCTATAATCAAAGGTATTAAAATCATTAAAATTGTACGCCACAAAAAGCTTCTTGGTATCAGTCTCATTCTAGTCACCGTCTTTATTTTCGTCAGAGCGAATATGAATTAATTTATATCCTCGTCCACGTATTGTAACGATATCTACATCAGATAATACAACATTTAATTTGTTGCGCAAGCGTTTTGCAACCATCGGAGCAGCAGGCGCAATATTACCAATAGGCGTTGTCAATTGGCGTAATAACTTCTTTTCTTCACCTGATAAAGGTAAAATTCTTGGCGAAGAAGCTTTATTATTTTGGGGTGTTATGAAGAATTCTTCATCTGTAAAAATCAATCCCCCAGGTAGCTTAGCGTCAGGGACATAAGTGCTTTTTATGATGTTATTTATTCTTAAAACAAGTTCTTTTAATTGAAATGGTTTGGCCAAATAGTCATTTGCGCCACCAGATAAACCGTCAATGGCGTTTTCCGCCCCTGTCATTGCCGTCAACATTATAACAGGAGTATTATTACCATCCGCACGAAGGCTTTTTAATAAGGTCAAACCATCCATTCCCCCAAGCATACGATCCAAAACAATTGCATCTAATTTTACACGCTTTAATATTTCTTGCCCTTGTTCAGCACTGTTCGCCGTTATCACATTAAACATATTGTCGCGCAAACCACGGGCAAGCGTTTTGCGCAACATATCATCATCATCAATAATTAAAACCGTTTTGTTCATATAAAAACTTTTTTGGAAGCGAAAGCCATAAGATCACTTTTTAAGTGGCTCTACGGCGTATTCACCGGGTTGTATCGTCAACATTGCGTTGGCACCAGTAATTCCCTCTTCTTCCGTGATGGCTGCCCGGAATTGCATTCCGCCAGTTGTGAATTCAGTCTTGAACAATGCATATCCAGTTCCCCCACCCGTTGTTGGTCCTTGCATGCCCAAAGAATAATAACCACCTATAATACCGTAATCTAAGTCTATGTAGTCAATATTAACTAACAATGATACGTTACTTAGACCATCACTTGTCATGTTACAAGTGAATTCACGATTAGATAGGGTTGCTTGCGAATTAATTGGAATGACGATATCCATAATCGTCGGTTCACAAACGCGGGCGATACCATTTACTAAAAACTCATATGTCATACTAACGGTTGCTTTTGATAAACCTGTTGATAAATTAACCGTTGAAATGGTCGCTTTGGGTATTTTGACTAACGCGTTAGCAATACCACTTCGTACAGGAAAGGAAATGCCAGATTGTAAGCAATCGCGAGAAAAAGGATCTGCTTCACATATATAAACCCGTGAATATTCGTTCATCATAAACATATTAGCTAAGCTATTGAACAGAAATGTACGAGTTATCCTGTCATTCAGACGTGTGCAACCAAAATTACGACATATTATCATTGGTCTTTCACCAAAAGCTACCCCTGGGTGCATCATTGATTCTATTTGCCGTGCTTCTTCTATGTTTAAGTCATAGTCTAAGCTGTCAGCCCGGTTCATAAATTCTGTTTCTGGTACGAAATTAGGATCGTCTGGGTACGCATAATAAGATTGAACCGGAGTCTCTGTATATATTGTTTGAAAGTTGTCATATACGATTTCTTCATTTGCAGCTTGGGCGTTGAAAGCGAACAAACCAGCAAAAATCGCCATTAAAATGAATCTAGTCATGTTTATGCCTTTTTCTCTCTGATAAATCTTAAAACATTCGCGGCCTATGTGTCAAAGCAAAAATTTTTATTGAAAATTGCATTTAGTTTGTTCTATAAGTAACGATAGAAAAAGAGATATTAATTAAAGGCGAAAAATATGGTTGATATTATGATTGCCGGCGAGGCCGGAAATTTACATGCGGTTTATCATAAGTCAGATACTCCTGCTGCCCCGTTGGCGGTTGTGCTATCCGGTAATCCACGTCAGAAGTATCATATGAACGATCGTGTTGCTTACGCGATGTTTCGGGCGTTTATGGATATCGGATTTTCTGTTGTTCGTTTTAATTATAGAGGTGTAAATTATTCTGAAGGTGCAATCGGTACCACAACTGAAAATATGCTGGATATAGCAACGGTTATAGATTGGATTCAGAATAGAAATGAAGATAGTGACCGTATCTGGTTGGCGGGTAATCAACTTGGGGCGTGGTACGTTTTACAGGCAATGATGCGACGCCCAGAAGTTTCTGGTTTTGCGCTGGTATCGCCTGACCCGTCTATTTCAGATTTTGCTTTCCTTTCTCCTCGCCCTAATCGTGGTTTGCTGTTACAGGGGGCAAATGAATCTGATGAAGCAAAAAGTTTTGCTACGCATTTAACCCAGATTTTGAAAAAACAGGCGCAAATAGATTTAGAAACTATACGCGTTAAAAATGCTGATGAGCATTATTCTCAACCAGCGGATTTACGTCAGATGTATA
Source organism: uncultured Pseudomonadota bacterium (assembly GCA_949288265.1). Taxonomy (GTDB): domain Bacteria; phylum Pseudomonadota; class Alphaproteobacteria; order Rs-D84; family Rs-D84; genus Enterousia. The sequence continues at coordinate 8,820 of CASEJM010000009.1, forward strand.
ATGATTTAAAAGCATATGTTGGACGTGAAAATGCCGATAATAAATTATTGTAACATAAAAAATGCAAAATAATACTGAACGTTTTTTTGATCCAAATATACCAGATGAAATTAGTGCGTCAATCAGACCGCATTCTTTAAGTGACTTCATCGGGCACGATGCATTAAAACAGAATTTGTCCGTGTTTATATCTGGTGCAAAGTCTCGTGGCGAGGCAATGGATCACGTATTGTTATACGGGCCACCGGGGTTGGGTAAAACCACGTTGGCGCATATTGTGGCTAATGAGTTAGGTACTAATTTTCGTGCGACTGCTGCACCCATGCTAACAAAACAAGGGGATTTAGCGGCAATATTGACGTCTTTGGAACCGATGGATGTTTTGTTTATTGATGAAATACATCGTTTGCCAACGGCAATAGAAGAAGTTTTATATTCGGCTATGGAGGACTTTAAACTTGATATTATGTTGGGTGAAGGTCCTTCTGCCAAAAGCGTTCGTATTGATTTACCTCCCTTTACGCTTGTCGGGGCAACAACAAGAACAGGTTTGTTATCCAATCCGTTACGTGATAGATTTGGTATTGATTTACGTTTGTCTTTTTATTCTTCTGATGATTTGGCTCGCATAATTATGCGTAGTGCTAAAATATTAGGAACACCAATCGATGAAATTGGTGCGCATATGTTGGCAAAAAGTGCGCGCGGAACACCACGTATTGCTAATCGGTTATTAAAAAGGGCTCGTGATTTTGCGGCAGCTCTTGGACGTAACGTAATTTCTGCAGATACGATAAAGACGACTTTGGTACAATTACATATTGACGATAGTGGTTTAGATGAATTAGACCGTGAATATATGATGGCAATAATTCGTAATTATGCCGGTGGACCGGTCGGTATAGAAAATCTTGCTGCGGCCCTGTCGGAGCCCGCTGATACCATAGAAGACGTTATTGAACCGTATTTGATGCAGTTAGGGTTTATTCAACGTACACCGCGTGGGCGCATTGTAACAGATGCGGGGTACGCACATTTAGGTTTAGTAAAATAAAGGGAAAGTTATGCAAGGTATAGATAGAGCAAGAATTTTTATTCCTTATTCAATAGATTATAATTTAAAAAATAGATCATATGGAAGAACTCGTTTTTTGGGTGGCGATGAAATAATGTATGAAATGTATAAATATTTAGGCGCTAATTCCGACGATTACAATAAGTATGAGAATTTTTATAAAATATTATCGTTAACATATAATATGGATTTGTCTAAATTACCGGCTGTCAGACCATACATAAGTTATGTCGACTATGTAAAAGAATACAAAGGTACGAATATCGAGAAAGACAATTTGGCAATTGAAAATTTAAAACGTAATAATGTTTTGATTATAAAAGATTCAGAAGAACGTGAATTTATAGAGCATGTACATTTTAATTTTATTGGGGAAAATCTGGGAGTGCGTAAATTTGAATACAAGAAACAAATACCGCAAAGATTTTTAACTTTAAAAGATAAAGAAATTGTAAATATCATGCGTCAAATGGCGGTTGTTTCTTATTCTCGTTAATATAGGATAAAAAATGAAAATTCATAAATTCCCGTTCGCTATTGCGTATGCAGATACAGATGCAGGAGGTATCGTCTATCATGGGCGTTATATAGAAATTGCTGAGCGAGCTCGGATGGATGTCTTGCGTGGTATGAAATTTCCAGATGGTGATGTTGGGTTTGTAGTTCGCGATTTAAAAATTCGTTATGTTCGGCCGTTGTTTCTTGCAGATATGGTAGAGGTTGAAACTGTTGTAATTAAAATGGGGGCGGCGTCATTGTCTGTTGAACAAAAGTTCGTGAAAGACGGTGAAATTTGTGCTATACTATACGCAACTGCGGCATATATAGGGGGAAATTTACAACCTAAGCGTATACCAGAAAGTGTCGCCAAATTATTCAGAGAATAAATTTTATAAAATAAAGGGTAAAAATTATGACTAATACGTTTTCTTTGTTAACGTTATTTACTGGGGATTTTATGACTTTATTTATATCCTTGGTTTTGGTATTTGGCAGCATTATGTCGTGGGCGATAATAATAGAAAAAATTCGTCTTTGGCGACTTCAGAAAAAAAATCCTATTCAAATAAAAAGTAGCGATAATTTATCTGTTGTTGCAGATAAATTAATACGACCGTTTGATAGAAATTTGTGGTTTTTGTCTATGGTTTCGTATGTTTCTCCTTTCATAGGTTTGTTTGGAACAATTTGGGGTGTTATGGATTCTTTTGCGTCGATTGGCGTAAATCAGTCTGTTTCTATTGGGGTAATTGCACCTGGATTGGCAACAGCTTTGGGGACAACTGCCTTGGGATTGATTGCGGCCGTACCTGCGGCAATTGCCTATCAGTATTTCAGCAAAAAATCTGATGATTTGTACGATAATTTAATTGAAACGTGCAAAGAGATGAAAGACACTAGGTCAAAAAAATAATCAATCGGAGACTTAATAATGTCGCGCAGAAGATTTAGAAATTCAGATGCTAGTATATCTTTGACACCGATGATAGACATTATGACGGTGTTACTTGCGGTATTTATGGTAACTACCCCTATGCTAACAACTGGAATTGATTTAAATTTACCAAAGGCAGGAAATTCTGCTTTGACTGGTAATGATCATGCCGTTCAGATAAGTGTGGATAAAAACGGTCACTACTATGTCGGAAAAACAGAAATGTCGATGAATGACGCCGTCGCAAAGGTTGTTGCAATGCGTGGTGAAAATTCAGATTTGACGATAATGATAAATGGTGACGCTGCTGCAGATTATGGCGCCGTTATGTCAATTATGGGTAAGTTAAAAAGTGCAGGTTTTCAAAAAGTCGGCTTACGTACTCAGTTAGATATTGAATGAAAATAATGAATTTAGGTAATAGATTTTCATCAGAAAATTTTTTGATGTCTGTATGTGGGCACTTGGTATTAGTTGCAATAATGCTAACTTCTTTTTCGTTAGTGGTTGATCGCGCAATGTTAGTCGCACCAGATAGAATAGAAATTTTAGAAATAGATTTAAGTTCCGTCCGCGTTAGTGGGGATGAAACCATATTACATAACGTGAACGAAGATGCGGAACCTGAACCAGAAATAGAAGCTGAAAAAAAAGCTTCTGTTACACCAGAACCTATAGAAGAAGTGTCTGATGAACCCATTGTTGTCCCCAGTTTGGTTGAGAATGTTAAGCCAAAGATCCCTGAACCGGTTGTAAAACCAGTTGAAAATCAAGACGCGACAGATAAAAAAGAAGAGACGCCAAAAAAGAAAAAGACAGTTGTTCGTGTTAATCGTGAGGTTGTGTCTTTAGATAGAACTTTGACTGTTTCTGTTGTGGACGCTTTACGTGTAGCGATGACTCGTTGTTGGAATGTAGATACGAAACGCCCAGATATATCAGATATTAGGGCTGTGGCTCATTTGATCATGCGACGTAACGGCACTGTGCGAGATGTTTGGTTTGAATCGGCGGCGCGTGCAGAAACTGATCCTGCCTTTGCGTATGTTCTGGATACAATACGTACAGCCATAGAAGTATGTCAGCCCTTTAAAATGTTGCCCGCCGGGGAATTTGATAAATGGGAAAAAATCCAGTTGACTTTCTATCCGACCCAAGGAAAAGTCATGTAAAATTCTAAATAAACTTTGGTTTTTCTGTTAAGAAAATTTAATTTTGTCCAGTTAAATAAATATAAATATTTTTTTATTTTGCGGTTGCTCTAGCGACGTTTTTTTTGCTATCGTGCCGGTATGGAAAATCAATTCGTTCATCTTCGTACGCATTCCAGAATTTCTATTGGTGCAGGAACACTAAAAATTAAGCAAATTCCGGATTTGTGTGTAAAAAACAATATGACAGCGTGCGCATTGACTGATACGAATATGATGTCTGGTTGTGCAGAATTTTCGGATGTAATGCCAAAAAATAAGATACAACCAATAATAGGTATAGAAATTACTTTAAATCATCATCATAATGCGGACCCTAAAATATTACGCGCGAATTCGCTTTCTAGGATAGTTTTGTTGGCGCAGAACCATGATGGTTATTTGAATTTATGCGAACTAAGTCGGGTAATGTATATGCGTCAGGATAATCATCATCTGGGACCATACATAACATTTGATGAGTTAAGTAAGAATTCTTTGGGATTGATTTGTTTGTCTGGTGCGCAAACGGGGCCTATTGGTATGGCAATATTGAATAATCAGGGAAATCTGGCTTGTCAATATGCGCAGCAATTTCTGGATGTTTTCGGTAACCGTTTTTACATAGAAATTCAACGGCATGGTTTGACGGAAGAAATAAAGACAGAGCCAGAATTTTTAAAAATCGCACTGGAAAAAAACATACCTATAGTTGCAACAAATGATGTGGTTTTTGCTACACCGCACGATTATGAGGCAGAAGATGCTTTAAGTTGCGTTTTAGGGCAAACAAAGGTTATTGATCCTGATCGCCCGCGTAAATCATCCGAGCAATATTTTAAGACTGCAGATGAAATGGCAGAGCTGTTTTCAGATTTACCAGAAGCCATAGAAAACACAGTTGCAATTGCCAAAAGATGCGGTTTTATGGTGAATGTTCATGAAAAACCTTTATTGCCTAGGTTTGGTAATGATCTGGAACAAGAATGTCAGATGTTACGGGAACATACTATGACTGGTTTGGCAAAGAAACTAAAACAGCACGGTATAAAAGATACTAAGCCGTATTATGAACAGGCTGAATTTGAACTGGGGGTCATAATTAATATGGGATTCCCAGGGTACTTTCTTATAGTTGCAGATTATATTGATTGGTGTCGGAAAAATGATATTTTGACGGGGCCCGGACGTGGTTCGGGTGCAGGTTCTATTGTTGCGTGGGCTTTGGGAATTACGCATGTTAATCCGTTGAAATATGGTTTGTTGTTTGAGCGTTTCTTAAATCCTGATCGTATTTCTATGCCCGATTTTGACGTCGATTTTGAACCAACCGGAATTGAACGAGTTTTGGCTTATATATGTGATAAATATGGCCATGATTCAGTGTGTCGTATAATTACGTTTGGTAGTTTACAGGCGCGTGGGGCGATTCGTGATATAGGACGAGTTTATGGCATCCCCTACTCTAAATCTGATAGGTTATCTAAGCTTATACCCCAAGACGCAAAAACTTTGAAAGATGCTGTTGGCGCGTCACCAGAAATTCAAGAAGTTTTACGTTCTGATGAAGATATGAACAAGGTTGTTACAATCGCAGAAGAGTTAGAGGGTTCTTTGCGTAATCTTGGGCAACACGCCTGCGGAGTGGTTATTGGTGACAGACCTACAACAAAAATTGCGCCGGTTTATCGTGACCCTGCAAATGCTTTGCCGTCATGTCAGTTTGATGGGCATTATCTGGAATCTGCAGGTTTGATTAAGTTTGACTTTTTGGGGTTAGAAACTTTGGCTGTGCTGAAGTATGCAATTAAACTAATTCAGCAGACGCGCGGTATAAATATAGATCTGGACAAAATACCAACAGACGATGAAAAAACTATGAAGCTGTGGCAATCTGGAATGACAGAAGGAATATTCCAATTTGATGCCCCTTTTGTGCAGCAGACTTTGCGTAAAATGCACCCCACAAATTTTCTAGAAATTTCTGCTTTGAATGCACTTAATCGCCCAGGACCAATTGCTTTTATTCCGCAGTTCATTGCCCGTATGCATGGCGAAGAAAAGGTTGAATATGTACACCCTAAGGCGGAACCTATATTAAAAGAAACTTATGGCATCATTGTTTATCAGGAACAGGTTATGCAGTTAACGCGTGCACTGGCTGGTTTTACTCGTGGGCAATCTGATAACGTGCGAAAGGCTATGGGTAAAAAAATTGCCAAGATGTTGGACGAATTAGAAGGCAAATTTTATGAAGGTTGTGAAAAAGAAAAAACATTAAATCGCGAAGAAGCAAAAGATTTGTGGGAAAAATTCAAAGAATTTGCTAAATATGCTTTTAATAAATCGCACGCCATTGCTTATTCGATTGTTGCTAATCAGTGCGCGTATTTAAAGGCTAATTATACCCCAGAATTTTTGGCGGCATCTATGTCAAGTAATTTAAATGATACGGATCAATTGGCATTGTTTGTAGATGACGCTAAGTCAAATTTTGGTATACAAATTGTTGCCCCAGATATAAATGAAAGTGAGTCTTTGTTTACCGTACGAAACGGAAAAATAATATACGCGTTAGCGGCAATTAAAGGTGTTGGAACCGTTGCGACAGATGCCATAGTCGCAGAAAGAAATACGAACGGGAAGTTTAAAAATTTAACCGATTTTGCAAAACGTTGTGCACCAATTATAAATAAAAGAATATTGGAAGCGTTCGCAAAAGTTGGGGTTTTGGACTCCTTGGAACCTAATCGTGCGGCAATATTTATGAATGCAGACGCGATATTATCTTACGCCTCAAAATCTAAGGACGGTGCTAATTCTTTGTCGTTATTTGCAAATACCATAGAGGATGACGTTACTGAAGATAGGTTGAAAAAGAATTTACCACATACATCACCGTGGACATTTGCGCAACGTCTGGAAAATGAATTATCTGCTCTTGGCTTTTATATATCGGCGCATCCCCTTGATCAGTATAAGCATCTTATTGCTCGTGCTAAATTAGCTACCAGTGCTACTTTGGTAAGTTTAGGAGATAGAAAACAGGTACAAATTGCCGCGACCGTAAGTTCTTTTTCTCGTCGTCGTACTAAGGCTGGTAAAGAGATGATAACGATAAATGCATCGGATAGTTATGGTAATATTGATGCGGTCGCTTTTGGGCAGAATTCGTCAGAATTTGCACAAATTTTGTCTAATGAGACATTGGTTTTGATTTCAGGTAAGACTTCATGCCGTGATGATAGAGTTTCTATTTTTGTTGATTCCATTATACCGCTTACGCAATGGGTTGCCAGAATAGCAAAGAAAATTACTTTAGAGATATATAACGGAAACGTTTTACCAGATGTAAAAAAAGCAATTACGGCGTTACCATCAGGTAAGACGAAAGTTGTATTAAATCTTCATGCGGGTGATAAGGTGGCTTCTATGGTTCTGCCTGGTGGAGTTGAGTTAGGAGAAACAACAGCAAATGATTTCATTAATTTAGGAATAAGGGTTGAAATAGAATAATGAAGCATATTCCAGTATTATTAGATTCTGTAATGCAGGCTTTGGGAAATATAAAAGGCAAGAAAATTGTTGATGCAACATTTGGTGCCGGTGGATATTCTAGGGCTTTTTTAAATGCGGGGGCCAAAGTAGTCGCTTTTGATCGTGACCCCAATGTTTTTTCTGATGCAGAAAAAATGCTTACAGAATTTAAGGGAAATTTTGAATTTATACCTAGTTCTTTTTCTGGTATTGCAGAATTACCGGAGGTATATGATGCAATAGTATTTGATTTAGGGATTTCTTCTATGCAAATAGATGTGCCCGAGCGCGGTTTTTCTTTCCGTTGGGATGGACCACTTGATATGCGTATGGCAGGAGTGGGCATGTCGGCTTTCGATTTAATTAAAAATTCATCTGTTGAGGATCTTGTAAGTATATTAAAAAATTACGGTGATGTAAAAAAGGCGGGCGTTTTAGCCAAAGCTATAAAAGCAAAACTTCCAAAAACAACTTTTGAATTAAAAGAATTAATTCATGACCAACGTGATGTTGCACCCGTCTTTCAAGCGCTTCGTATCGCAGTTAACGATGAAATGGGAGAATTAACAAGGGCTTTAGCGGTTGTACCCGAAAAGTTAAATGTCGGTGGTAAATGTATATGTGTAACCTTTCATTCGATTGAAGATAGAATTGTAAAAAATACTTTTAGACAATGGACAACTCCGTCAGGAGACCCTAGGTTGCCGGTACTTACAGAGGCTGCTTTTATTAAAATTAAAACGGCGACCCCGTCAGATGAAGAATTAGAAAAAAATATGCGTGCGCGTAGTGCTCATATGCGAGGTGTGATAAAATCATATTGACCTAGTTGTATGATTTTTTGTACGATAAAAAAAACAAATAAAAACTGGAGTTTGATTATGAAAAAAGTATTGTCAGTGATGTTTTTTTCCGTTTTGGCGACGATAATGATATTACCTGTTGCCCAGGCAGTGTGCCCTGTTTGTACTGTGGCAGTTGGTGCGGGTTTAGAGGGTATGCGTTTATTGGGCGTTGATGACGTAATAACAGGTATCTGGGCAGGTGGTTTAACTTTGTCCCTGTTCTTTTGGACCGCGGGCTGGTTAAAGAAGCATAATGTAAAAAGTGCTTTTTGGCAAATTGTCGTACCATTCGTTTTTTATTACGGTTTATTGGCGTTAGTTTATGCCCTGCCGGGGGTTCATTTCGGTGCTTCGACTTTATGTGGTGTGGATAAGTTTTTATTGGGTATAATTGTTGGTACAATAGCGTTTTATTTAGGGGCCCGTTGGTATGTAAAAATAAAACGTGAAAATGGGGGGCACGCAAAGTTTGCCTTTCAGAAAGTTGTTGTTCCTTTATCGTTTTTAATAGTTGCGACGATAATATTCTGGTTTATCACAAAATGTTAAGCTTTGTTTATAGAAAGGAAGGTATAATATGAAAACAAAATCTGTTAAAAAGTCTGACGTAAAAAAAGCAGACAATAAATCTTCAAAGTCAACAAAAATGTCGTTAGAAGAAATGATTGAAAAGGTTGATGCTGCAAAAAAAGTTAACCCTTTAGATTTATCTTCTGATCAAGATTTATCCATTGCTTTAATGAATTTGGTTTCTTTAGAAGAACATTTCTTTTTTAGCGGTGCTAAAACTCAGAAAACTGGTTTTTATGATTTAATAAATACCGTTCGTGATATGCGTAAAGAATTGATGGCGCGCATCGTAAAAAAATCTACATCTGAAAATGGTGAGGTATGGTGTATTTCAAAGCATTTGTTGGCAGCGTCGATGCGTTTAATGGAAGTCGGAACGAAAGCTTTAGGGGCTGGAAATAAACGTGACGCATATAATTTATTTAATAAATCATATGAATTGTATTCTTTATTCTGGGGTATAAATATGGATTTAATTGATTTAACTGGTGTAAAAAAAATCGCTCCAGAAGTATATGCTTCTTGTGTTGTTGACGGTAAAAAGACAGAACCTGAGGTTGAAAAAGATATAAAAGAATCAAAATCCGCTGTGCGTCGTCTGGGAGATTGGGTAAAAAATGCAGTAAATTGTTGCATAGAATAAAAATGCTTGTTGATTAAGTCTATGCAAAAATGATAAAATGCAGAAAGAGAGAAGTGAAATTTGACGATACAAATATCGAAATTTTTTAAAGTTTCTTTTGTTTTAGCGGCTGTTTTATCTATGTTTAGTACAGCATATGGTGAACAGGCTGCTAATCCGCGTGGTGGAAACCTTGCCGGGAATAATGCACCAGAAAATAATGTTTCTGAGGTTGCGTCACGTACTACGGTAAATCGTGTTGTTCGTAATACAGATAATGTTGTTGGGAGATCTAATTCTGCAGGTGTTTCTCGCAGTGCCGTATCTCGTCCAAGTACAACGGTTTCTCGTAGCGCAGTAAACATGTCGTCAAACGTTAATAATTCTGTTACTGGTCGTAGCGGTACAGTCATACAAAACGTTGTATCTGCGGGTGGTGGAAGTCGCAATTCATCAACTGCACGTACTGCGTCGTCAAATGTAATTAGTGGGGTAACGCATAATCCTGCATCGACTGCGCGTGCTGCCGCGTCTAATTCTGTTGTCGGATTATCGCGCGGTGCTTCGACGGCACGAGCAACAGCAGTGTTCTCGGATATTTCTGCGATTGGCAGTGGCTATGCCGCTTGCCGTGAAGCATATGCTACGTGTATGGATCAGTTCTGTGCAAACGCAAACGATACATATCGTAGATGTATATGTAGCGCCCGTTATGACGAATTTCGTAACACTGAAAATGCTATTGATGAGGCGCTGGGTTTGTTGGCGCAATTTGAAGATAATAATTTGGCGGTAGTTGGTCTGTCTGCCGAAGAAGTTTCTGCAATGTATAGCGCAACAGAAGGTGAATTGGCTATAAAAAAAGATACCAGTGCGGCGGCTAGTATGCTATCAGAAATCAATGATTTATTGTCTGGTAAAAAGTCTTCATCGTCTAGCGATAAATTAAGTTCTGCATCTCTTGGTTTATTGACAATAGATTTTACATCTGACTTAGATGATATATGGGGAAGTTCCGGCAGCTCAATATTTGACACGTCAACTGGTGTTGATTTATCTACATTGACAGGTGAAGATTTGTATTCTCAGGCTAACAAGCAATGTTTAAGTTTAGTTACAGAGTCTTGTGAAAATGACGCCGTTTTAAGAATGGCCAAAAGTGCGTATGGTATAATGATAACACAAGATTGTAATTTGTATGAAAAAAATATAAATTCTCAGAAAGAAAGTTTGGAACAAACTGTGCGTACCGCAGAAAAATATTTACGCGAGGCCAGACTAGAAGAATACAAATCTCACAATTCTGCCGATGTTAACGAGTGTATTGCAAACGTTAAGAATGCCATACAATCAGATGGTGCTTGTGGTGCGAATTATAAACGTTGTTTAGATTATACGGGGGCATATATCAATCAAAGCACTGGTGAACCAATATATTCAACCCGTTTGTTTCAATTGTCTGATTTAATAGTTTTGCCGGGGGTTAATACTAGCGAGGCAAATGATATCTTAGGTGTTAATGCGGACTTTAACGCGTTCTTAGAAAGTAGGCGTATGTTTGCAGAAACAGCTTTGGATTCCTGTCGTGATATTTCTGACATTGTTTGGGAAGAATTTAAGCGGCAAGCTTTGATCGAAATTGCTCAGGCTCAAGACGAGAAAATTGAAGAAGTAAAGATGTCCTGCGTTAGCACCATGGCAGAATGTTACGACGTTCAAACTGGGGCTTTGCAAGATTTTGATAATACGACGGCGCAATATACAGGGGCGATCAGTGCATATGCCGCGCGTGAGATGTGTAAAGACAAAGTTTTAGCTTGTGCCACGTTATATGGCAACACAGAGAATTGCGATTTTGATGAAAAAGGTCAATTAATTGTTCCTGAAAGAGGACTGGATGGTGCTACGGCAAATGAGGTTTGTGGTTTATCTGCTTTGTTGGCATTCGTTGATACGGTTGATACAGTTCGTGTTTCAGAAGGGTGCGAAACGGCCGTTAATAATTACATAAAAGATTTATGTACACCAACAAGTGGCTCGATGGGATACCCATGGAATTGTCGTAATATGACCGTGGATAATTTTACTAAAAGCGTAAATGATTTTGCCGAACAGACATGCATTAATCCTGCAAATTCTGCCAGTGGTTTAATTTCTCAGGTCAGTGTTCAAATAAATAGAGCCATTACAGGTATGACTGAAGAAATGGATTCTTTGATGATGTATATATGTGAAAATCTTGGTGGATATTGGGTTGCATCAACTGATAATGAAGGAACTTTGTTAAAAGCGTTTTATAACGATGTGTATGGTGGTGATACCAGCAATACATCTTGGGGAAAATGCGTAGAGAACTCTACTCTTGTACAGTGCTTAAATTATAATGAAACAGACGAAGAGCCCGTTGCTTCTTATAACTCAATAAAAGACGAGTGTGATTTTACAGATGAATGGTATGATTCTCGTTGTTCTTTATTGGGTAATGGGTATTATGAGAACGGGGTTTGTTATGTTGCTCAGTAATGCATAAAGATAGGTTAAAGAATGAAAAAAAATGTTTTACTAATCTTTTTTGCAGTGTTTTTAACTTCTGTACCTGCGTATGCGATTAATAATATGCAAGGAATGTGGAGCGCGTGGGGATATGATGGAAGTAAAAATAGTAACGGTTCTGCCGGTGACTTTATTATTGCTGGGGGCATCGGTAAAGGTGGTCAGCATGGTACGTGGGACGATGAGTGGGCCGTCGTTGGTGTAATCGCAAGTACGATAACTGAACGTGGTGGTTATTTCTGTCCGTATCAGATTCAATGCAATAACAAATATAGAAAACGCAATGTAGATACAATATATTATTGGCCAACTGGTTTTGACTATGGAAAATGCGCGTGGCTTTGTGAAAGTGGTTATAGCGGTCCCAATTGTTTACCACAAGTAAGCTCTCCGACGAGCTGTGATGTTATACCCTATTCCCCCAATAGCGGTGGTAAGTTTCAGGGAATAAGTTTAAAAACTTCAGGAAAGGGTTCTAATAGTAAAGAAAGTTTGATATACGGTTTTAATAGTTGGAGTGATAGTTTAGAAAAAGAAAGCGATGTCATTCTTGGGGTTGTTAGGTTCTTAGAACATGGGGTTATAGCGGCGCCAGTAAAAGTTAGCTGTAATCGAGACAATTGGCCCGATAATGAATCTTTTGTTGATTCTGTTTATGCGGCTGTTGGAACTCAGAAGTTATTATGTGCGTCTGGGTACAAGGCGAATGATGCGGGAAATGACTGTGTACCTATTAATGCGGACATTTGTGAAACGCAGAATATGACCTTTTGTAAGAATTTCCAAAGAGAGAAATATAATAGTTCTATACATAGGCTAGAGGAATCAGAAGAAGGTTGTGTAAAATATTTTTGTTCTGAACCTGATACCGCGTTCCCAAGTGTAAATGATACGTCATGTGTTACTTGTGCCAAAGGGGTAAAAGGCGGGGCAAACACTTCTAATGGCGTTTGTGTAAAATGTCAAACAGGAGAGTATTTTGATCAGAATATAAATGCGTGTAGAGGTGCTGCGGCCTACTCTAAAACTGATATGCAGTATGGCAAGGGACAAACTAAAAATACTGTAGAGTTAAAAGATCAATGTTGGACGATAGTAGATCCTGAAGATTATGCAGATTGTGTAAAAGGTATAAAAAATGATGTGACTGGGTCCGCTTCTAATAGAAGTCTTATATCAGGTAACGGGCAAAGTATTACAAAGTTACCGGGATTGAATCTTTCATTAACTCCGTCAGTGATTCAGCAATAAAAAATCCGCGTTTCGCGGATTTTTTATTGCTCAATACCATTTAGTGCTTTCAGCATTTTCATAATAGTTTTGCGTTGCTCGTCGTTTGGCAGTTTCCAATATAAATTTATTAATTGCAAAGACTCATTTTTTGATAACGGATCATTTGATTTTTGATCTGAAACACGTTGAACGCGACCGCTACGATTAGGTTCTGGCATATATCCAGGCAGACCGCTGAAAAAGAAGGAAATCGGTGTTTCTAGTGCCGTGCTTAATTCAAATAAACGTGAAGCAGAAATACGGTTGCCCGCACTTTCATATTTTTGAATTTGTTGAAATGTAACACCACAAATCTGAGCCAAATCTTTTTGCGACAAACCCATCATCACGCGACGTAATTGTACGCGTTGTCCGATGTGCTCGTCAACAGCAGTTGGATGAAATGGTTTCCCGCTCATATTATTTGTGTCTCTCTGTTATTATGAAATACTTCCTATATCAGATTTATACAATTTTTCTTTTTCTTTTGCAATCAAAAAACAGTTATGATAAATTTTGGCAGTAAAATATATTTCGGAGAAAAATATGAAAAAACCAATCGTATTATGTATCATGGATGGCGTAGGCATTCGAGAAAGTAAAGAACATAATGCTGTCGCGCTTGCAAAAATGCCGTTTTTTAATGAATTGTTACAAAAATATCCGCATTCTAAATTAGATGCCAGTGGTGTTGCTGTTGGGTTACCAAAGGGCACAATGGGAAATTCTGAAGTCGGTCATATAACTATTGGGGCTGGCCGCGTGGTAAACCAATTTCTTAGACGGTTTCAGTTGGAAAATTGGAGTAAAAATATTCCTTTGCAAAATTTTATTAAATCTGTGCGTGATTCAGGCGGAATTGTTCATATGGCGGGGCTAATGTCGGATGGTCGCGTTCATTCTGATATAAACGATATGATGACGATAGTACGATATATTTTAGATTCGGGTTTGAAAGTATGTATTCATTTTATTGCCGATGGTCGTGATACGCCGCCACAATCTGCAGGTGTGTATATTAATCTTATAAAGAATCAGTTAAAGAATTATTTTTCTGATGGGCAGGCTTTTTTTGGGACTTTGTCGGGTCGTTATTATTCTATGGATAGAAATCAAAATTTAGATAGAACAGAGTTAGCGTTTAATGCGATTGCGCAGGCCAAATCAGAATATATCGCTTCGACAATAGACGAAGCTTTGTCAGATGCATACGCACGTGGTGAAACTGATGAATTTATAAGACCAACTGTTATATCCGGGGATCCTGTAATTACAGATAAAGATGGTTTCCTTTTTGGAAATTATCGTAGTGATCGGGCACGACAGATCGTTAGAGCAATTTTACAAACGGGTGCGAAAGTATTATGTTTTTCTCAATATGGCGAGGGACTAAACGAATCCTGCCCTGCTTTGTTGACAGATGAAAATATTGAAAATACGTTAGGAGAAGTTTTAGCAAAGAATGGTAAAAGTCAATTGCGTATCGCAGAAACTGAAAAGTATAATCATGTTACATATTTCTTTGATGCGGAACGTAATGTCGATTTTAAGGGGGAAGAAAAAATTCTAATTCCATCGCCGGATGTCGCCACGTTTGACTTAAAACCAGAAATGTCGGCTCAAGAAATAACAGATACGTTATTACAAAAATTATCTGATTTTGATGTTGTGATTTTAAACTATGCGAATGGGGACATGGTTGGGCATACCGGTAAAGAACCAGCTGCTATCAAAGCGATGGAATTTCTTGATAAACAATTGTCTCGTCTGATACCGGCTGTTCTTGATTTAAACGGAGTAATTTTAATTACTGCGGATCATGGTAATGCAGAAAAAATGTGGGACGATAAAAATGATATACCATGGACGGCCCATACAACCAATCCAGTAAATTTTATAGTTGTTTCTGATAAACAATATACGGTTCATGATGGGGGGGTGTCTGATATAGCACCGACCATACTAAAGCTATTAGATATAAAGCAACCATCTGATA
Source organism: uncultured Pseudomonadota bacterium (assembly GCA_949288265.1). GTDB lineage: Bacteria > Pseudomonadota > Alphaproteobacteria > Rs-D84 > Rs-D84 > Enterousia. The sequence continues at coordinate 23,915 of CASEJM010000009.1, forward strand.
TGACAGGAAGCTCATTGATAGATTAAAAAACGGTGCTTTAAGCACCGTTTTTTATTTTCCTTCGTTCGGAAAAAAATTCTTTTAATAATTCCGAAGATTCTTCAGAAAAATCTGAAACTTTTACGACGTGTGGCTTCCAAAGATGACGGTCTGTATCGTATATTTTTGCATTATGGTTAATTCCGCCGCCCTTTTCATCATCAGCCGCGTAATAAATATTCTTTATTCTGGCAAAAGAAATTGCTGTTGCACACATAGCGCAGGGCTCAAGTGTTACGTAAATGTCACAGTCGTTTAGAAATTTTAAACCTAATTTTTTGCACGCTTTATTAATTGCCACTATTTCTGCATGTAAAATAGGATTTTTCTTTTTTTGAACTTCGTTTTCACCACGAGCAATTATTTTTCCGTTTCTTACAATAACTGCACCAATTGGCACGTCGTCGTGCGTTTTTGCGTGTCTGGCTAAATTTAGGGCTTGCTTCATAAAATTCATAATGTACACTTTATCGTATGGATTCAAAATTGCAAATTATTTCGGGAAAATTTCATGGGCGTAAATTATATTTACCACGTGGGGCCAGACCTACGCAAAATCGTGCACGCGAGGCCTTGTTTAACATGATTGCGTCTGGGTTGTTTACCCCAAATGAAAGTTTTACTGTATGGGACGTTTTCGCTGGTAGTGGGGCTTTTGGAATTGAGTGTTTATCACGTTACCCGAATGCAAAAGTTATATTTACAGACATTTCAACAGAATCCATACAAACTGTACGTAAAAATCTTGCCTTGCTAAACGTTGGAAATGCCGCAGTTAGCGAACAAGTTGATGCTTTGGGGGCAGTAAAAAAATATGCGCCCACATCAGATTTGGTTTTCGTTGATGCGCCATATGATGCGGCAGAAGTAGGTTTTTCTTTTGTTAGGTTGCTGACCAAAAGAGCAAAAATTGGAACTTTTTTAATATGGGAACAAGAAAAATCCAATAGATTTGAAGCGCCTAAAGGTTGGCAGTTGTTTCGTGATAAGACTTATGGGCGGGCTCGGTTTCTGATTTTGCGTTATATAGGCGAATAAAAACCTTGATTTTTCAATAAGTTTGGTAAATAATATGGGCCGCGTGGCACCCTTGGAGGTCACGTAAAAACATAAAAATTTATAAAGAGGGTAAAAAATGGCAATTAAATTAAAGGCAGAAATTCGCAACGCTGCTGGCAAGGGGGCCGCACGTAGCATCCGTAATAATAAAAATATCCCCGCAGTAATTTATGGTGAAAAGAAAGCACCTGTCGCGATTGAATTAAATGGTCGCGATTTTGAAATGCTGTTACAGACACCTAGCTTACGTACTAAATTATTTGAAATTGATACTGCAAACGGTCAAGAAGATGCAATGTTAATGGATATTCAATATCATCCAGTAACAGATAAGGTTATGCATGCAGACTTTAAACGTATTGATGTAAAGAAACCTGTTAACGTAAGCGTTCCTGTAGAAGTTATTAATGCTGATGTTTCAAAAGGTTTAAAATTAGGCGGTGTTTTGAACTTTGCTGTACGTAAAGTTGCTTTACGTGGTTTGGTTCATGATATACCAGAAAAAATCGTTATAGATTTAACCAATTTAACAATTGGTGATACAGTTCATGGTTCAGATTTAGTTTTGCCTGCGGGTGTTGAACTAGGTTTGCATCAGGCTGAATTGGCTTTCGCAATAATTGGTGGTAAAATGCCGGATGAGGCTGATAATGCAAAAGCAGCTGCGGCAAGTGCAGCGGCATCAGAAGCCAAAAAATAAATGTTTAGAAAAAACTAAAACCGCCCTTTTGTGGGCGGTTTTTTATTATTATTTTTTTCCTGTGGTCTTGAAAAGGCATTTATTGTTCACTATATGGTAAATCAGCAATATAAAAGTAAGTTTTGAAGGAGTGAAAAAAATGGGAAAAGTATTAGGTATAGACTTAGGTACAACCAATTCCGCCATGGCTTTCATGGACGGCAGTGATCCAAAAATTATTGAAAATGCAGAGGGGCAGCGTACAACACCATCTGTTGTTGCAATGACGTCTGGTGGCGAACAATTAGTTGGTATTACCGCAAAGAATCAGGCTGTAACTAATCCTGAAAATACAATTTATGAAATTAAGCGTTTAATGGGTTTGCGTTATGATAGCCCCGCGGTTAAAGAAATTGCCGCGCGCGTTCCGTATAAAATTGTTGCCGGTGATAATGGTGATGCTTGGGTTGAAATTGAGGGTAAAAAATATGCCCCGTCTCAGATTTCTGCTATGATATTAGCAAAATTAAAGAAAGACGCAGAAGCGTACTTGGGTGAAACAGTAAATGACGCGGTTATTACTGTACCTGCCTACTTCAATGATTCTCAGCGTCAAGCAACTAAAGACGCCGGTCGTATTGCAGGATTAAACGTCCTGCGTATAGTCAATGAACCTACTGCAGCGGCGTTAGCGTATGGTTTGGATAAAAACAAGAATGGTACAATCGCTGTATATGACCTTGGTGGTGGTACGTTTGATATTTCTATTTTGGAAATCGTTGACGGGGTATTTGAAGTTAAATCTACTAATGGTGATACAGCTTTGGGTGGTTCGGATTTTGATGCCCGTGTATTGAAATACTTAATTGATGAATTTAAGGCTCAGACAGGTATAGATTTATCAAGTGATAAATTGGCGCTGCAACGTTTAAAAGAAGCGGCAGAGAAAGCAAAAATTGAACTGTCATCAAAAACGTCAACCGATATTAACTTGCCTTTCTTGACAGCAGATGCAAGTGGGCCTAAACACTTTAATACGACTTTGACACGTGCCAAATTGGAATCGTTAGTTGATGATTTAATCCAGAAAACAATCGAACCATGTCGTAAGGCATTAAAAGATGCCGGATTAGATAAAAATCAGATAAATGAAGTAATTTTGGTAGGTGGTCAGACACGTATGCCAAAAGTTCAAGAAACGGTTAAAGAATTCTTTGGGCGTGAACCGCATAAAGGTGTAAACCCAGACGAAGTTGTTGCTTTGGGTGCAGCAATTCAGGGTGGTGTTTTAAAGGGCGATGTAAAAGATGTTTTACTGCTGGATGTTACTCCTTTGTCATTAGGTATCGAGACTTTGGGGGGGGTATTTACGCGTTTAATTGACCGTAATACAACTATACCTACAAAAAAGTCACAGGTATTTAGTACTGCAGAAGACAATCAATCGGCTGTAACAATTCGCGTATTTCAGGGTGAACGTGATATGGCTGCGGATAATAAATTATTGGGTCAGTTCAATTTAGAAGGAATTGCCCCTGCTCCGCGTGGTATGCCACAAATTGAAGTATCTTTTGATATTGATGCAAATGGTATAGTTCATGTTTCTGCAAAGGATAAAGGTACAGGAAAAGAACAGGCGATATCTATTAAATCAGACGGTGGTCTGTCAGAAGAAGAAATTCAGCGTATGGTCGATGAAGCAGCTGCAAACGCAGATGCTGATAAGAAAAAACGTGAATTAGCCGAAGCTAAGAATAACGCCGAAACTGCTGTGTTTACGGTTGAAAAAGCGTTAAAAGAACACGGCGATAAAATAAGCGCTGATGAAAAGAAAGCTATAGAAGACGCTAAGAAAGAATTAGCGGACGAATTGGCAAAGTCTGATGCGACGGCAGAAAGCTTGAAAACAAAAACAGACGCGCTGACAGAAAAATCAATGAAACTTGGAGAGGCTGTTTATAAGGCGTCTCAGGAGGCTTCTGCAGCTGGATCATCTGAAAACGGTGAAAATAAAACCGGTGAAGATGGCACAAGAGACGCGGATTTTTCTGAAAAGAAATAAAAAAGTCCCCCAGACGGGGGATTTTTTTGTGACAGATGAATGATAAGCCGGATTCTGTCCTGCCCCAGTTCAGTTTTATTAACCAATCTGAGGTAGTGAGCATAATCAATCTGCATCAAGTGTTACCACAAGATGTCAAGCCCTCTACCCGTCCCCATGCGTGGGACTCGTTTCGGGGACCTATTTGAGGTTGCTGCGCATAGAGATTGCCCGTTTCACCCGATGTTTTTCAATCGATTCGTCACTGTTGCTCTAATCGTCGGATTGCTCCGCTCGGTCGTTAGCCGATATGCTGTCCCATGCAGTCCGGACTTTCCTCTGTCATATAAATTATGACAGCTATGCTCTATTCATCTGTTAAAAATAGCTTAGCATGGTTTTTGATTTTTTCAATTAAAATATAATCGTAAACGGATTTTTTGCTTGCAACAGATATCGTATTTTTCATAAAATAGTACATAAAAGAGAAAAAGAAGTAGCAGAAGTAGGAAAGTTCTATGTCTAAAATATTACGATATTTAGCTTGTTTATTTATGTTAATTTTTGTTGGTAAAGCACTGGCTGCAGGGTACGATTGTCCAGATTATAAGAAATATACTTCTTGTAAGTCTGGATATTACATTTCTGATTGTGGAACCTCTGGTTGGACTGGTCAAACAATATCTTCAAGTAGTTTAACAAAAGGAAACTCATGTATAGCTTGTCCAAGTGATTACGAGTGTTCTGGGCAGTTGACTTGCCCAAAGGGCTCATCAATTACGTGTTCGCCCGGATATTATTTACCGGCAAATTCTACCACTTGTACAGCATGCGGAGATAATAACCATTATTGCCCAGGTGGGGATTTTTCTCAGTCTAGTAGTAGTCAAGGTAGGTACACTGTAGATTCTGGTTATTATTCTACGGGTGGGTCATCAACAACACGTACGGGGCAAAGTCAATGTACTGGTTCGACATATTGTTCGTCTGGTGTACAATATAATTGCCCCTCAGAGACAAGCGGTTGGTTGCGTGGAACAGGCACTGGTTGGACAAGTTATACCCAATGCTATCAAACAAAAGAGTCTGGTGTTTATTGTATAGATGGTTTGTTAAAACAAACAGCTATAAGTTCTTCGTCTTGGGGAACAGCGACTGTAGATGTTCCTTTTGTGGCAGATGAAGGTGCGTACGTATCTGGTTCTGGTGCAAATACAACGTGTGAGAAATGTCCAAGTTTAACATATAGTTCTGGGGGAACCGTAACTTCATGTGAAGATGTGGACGTGGGTTACTATTCTACGGGTTGTAGTTCTAGCGGTGATTATTGTACAGGGCAATCGCAATGTCCATCTGGATATCGTGATATCGCAGCAACTTCTCAGAACGAATGCGTCGGAACATTCCAAAAACTTGGTGAACAAATTGTACCTGATATGCAGACGGGATGTGAAAATCGTACGTTAACGTCGTGCAATCCTGGAACTTGTGATTATACAAAGAAATATAGCGGTACAATTGTTTCAGACTGTACACCAACAAATTGTACCCAAGGCCAAACGTGTACTTATGCCAGTGAAGATTATTATCTAGATAGCGGTGTGGCCAAATCATGCAGAAGTTTAAACAGTAGTTATCCTTATTCAGATGGTGGAAATATAGCATATGGCCGCTGTTATTACTGGAAGACCGTATATGGTGATCAAATACCTTGCGCTACACCTAGTGGGTGTTCTGGGGTAACATGTAATAGTTGTACACCGGGAAGTTGTCAGTATAAATATCATAGAACTGGGGCTGATGATGTATGTACCCCAAGTGATTGTCAGCAAGAAGGTATACTTACTGTTACCGTTGGTGCTGGATATTATGTAAAAGCGAATGCGGCTTCTTGCACAGCGTGTGGCGGTAATAATTATTATTGCCCTGGCGGAACATATGATTTGTCTAGCAGTATACAGGGGCGTAAAACTGTAAGTTCCGGCTATTATTCAACTGGTGGTACTTCAACAACGCGTACCAATCAGTCTCTGTGTGAAGCTGGGTATTATTGCTCAAGTGGTGTTAGGAATCCTTGTAGTGGTTCATTAGAATATCAAAATTCAACCGGACAAACTTCATGTAAAACCGTAAGTACTGGGTATTATAAAAACAGTAATTCATCTCAATTGCAATGTCCATCTGGATATCGTGATATCGCTGCAACTTCTAAGAACGAATGTCTTGGAACATTCCAAAAGACAGGTACTGAACAAACGCCTGCTATGCAAACAGGGTGCGAGAATCGTACACTGACGTCGTGTAATCCTGGAACTTGTGATTATACAAAGAAATATAGCGGTACAATTGTTTCAGATTGTACACCAACAAACTGTACCAAAGACCAGACATGTACTTATGTTAGTGAAAATTATTATCTGGATGATGGCGTAGCTAAATTGTGTAGCAGTATGGATAGTAATTATCCTTATTCAGATGGTGGAAATATAGAGTATGGTCGTTGTTATTATTGGAAGACTGTGTATGGGGAGCAAACGCCTTGTTCTGTTCCTAGTGGATGTTATAGTGCATCATGCGGTACTTGCAATCCTGGAAGTTGCGAGTATAAATATCATAAAACTGGGGCTGATGATGTATGTACTCCAAATGATTGTCAGCAACCTTTAAATTCTGTTTCGGCAAAAGCTGGACGCTATGTAAGTGGTAAAACTTGTCCTCTTTGTGACGTTGGGACGTTCCAAGGTACAAATGGTTCAACTGCAACAAGTTGTCAGGTTTGTTCTGGTAATACATATGCTGCGTCTCAGGGTGCAACAAGTTGTACATCTTGTCCGTCAAGCTATACAATTAGTGGGACAACGGCCGCGGCACATGATGAGAAGTCTGATTGTGTAATAACTTGTGCGGCGGGTACCCAGGTCGTTACGGCAGATGCAACGTGTACAACACCTGCGGATAGTTGGTATTCAGCTCAACATACTGTTTCAGCAGGTTCTACTTCTGGTACAAATGTAAAAGATTGTTTAACAAATTATTATACACCAAGTACTACATTAAGTACGGATCATGATGCATCATCTGATTGTAAAATTTCTTGTGGTGCGGGTACAAGAATAACATCTGTAAATGCAACCAGTTGTACAACACCATCAGGAAACTGGTATATTGGTGCGCATTCTGTTTCTCAGGGAAGTATAAGTTCTGTTAACACTTGCTTATCAAATTATACAATAACTGGTACTGCAGCCGGGGATCATGATCAAGCAAGTGATTGTAAAATATCTTGTGCTGGTGGTTCTTATTTGGCGACGGCAAACAGCACTTCATGTTCTGCTGTTGGTGCGGGGTATTGGGCAGCTGCTTCAGTCGTTTCACAAGGTAGTGCAGGAGTGCGTAATTCGTGTGATTCCGGACTGACTACCATAGGGTTTGGTGCCGGTGCAGATGAAGCCGGGGACTGTGGGCGTGTATTAAATGTTAATGGTGGAAAGATTTATTTACGTAGTGACAAAAAGACGACGCCTTCTTTGAATGTAAGCATTAATGGGACTACGTTCTATGGTAATATGGGTGCTTCAACTATAGGTTCGCTAAAGATAAATTCAGGGGGGGTAACATATTCCGTATACGATGAAAGTATGGAATAATTTAAAAGAATCTTTATTTGAATTAAAAAACGCGCAATTTGCGCGTTTTTTAATGTTTTTCGCCTTGGTGTCTTGCCGCATTAAGTGCCATACGAAGTGATTGTTCTGCAACTTGTCGAATCTTCTGAGAAAAAGTACGTAAATTCAATGTGTCAGCAACGTTATCGGCAAAAATTTGAGATATATATTCAATTTGAGTTGGCGCAATTATAAATACTTCACTGGTAATATTTGCTGGATTTAGGCGCCTTGCCGTTGATTCACGCATTTTTTAACCTCCTAAACTTAATATTTTTTATAATTTAATACTTGTTTGTCTGTTCATTTGCATTATATCATAAAGTACCTTGACCGCAAGGCTCAAAATTGCTATACCTTTCAAGGAAAAGACAAGGATTTTAGTATGTTAAAAAATGTAATTGCAAAATTGTTGGGCTCTGCCAATGATAGACTTGTTAAGTCATACGATAAAGTTGTTTCTTTAATTAATGATTTGGAACCTAAATATCATGCAATGTCTGATGAAGAACTGCGGGCACAAACGGAAATTTTACGTAAACGTTTGGCAGACGGTGAAAAAGAAAAAAATATCTTACCAGATGCTTTCGCAATTGTTAGAGAGGCGTCCATTCGTTCAATTGGTTTGCGCCACTTTAATGTTCAGTTGATTGGTGGTATGGTTTTAAATAATGGGCAAATTGCGGAAATGAAAACAGGTGAAGGAAAAACGCTTGTTGCAACACTTGCTTTGTATTTAAAGGCTTTGCATGGTAAGGGTGCGCATTTAATTACTGTAAATGACTATCTTGCCTCTCGTGATGCAGAGTGGATGGGACAAGTATATCGTTTCTTGGGCATGTCGGTTGGTATAATTCAACATGACATGACAGATGACGAACGTAGAAATGCGTATGCTTGTGATATCACATATGTTACAAATTCAGAGTTGGGATTTGATTATCTGCGTGATAATATGAAATTCTCTAAAGCACAGCAGGTTTTACGCCCACTTTTCTACGCCATAGTTGATGAGGTGGATAGTATATTAATTGATGAGGCGCGTACACCGTTGATTATTTCTGGTCCTGCCGAAGATACCAGTGAATTATACGAAAAGGTAGACGCGGTCGTCGCAAGGTTGTCGTCAGAAGATTACAAGAAAGATGAAAAAGATCGTCACGTTACTTTGACAGAAAGCGGGGTTGATAGTGCAACACGCATGTTAAAAGATGCAGGATTGCTTATCGGAGATAACCTATATGCATCAGAAAATGCAGCGTTGGTTATGCATATTCAGCAATCTTTATTGGCACACCATCTTTATCAAAAGAATGTAAATTATGTTGTACGAGATGGTGAAATCCTTATTGTGGATGAATTTACCGGACGTGTAATGACCGGACGCAGATTTGGTAAGGGACTACATCAAGCAATTGAAGCGAAAGAGCATGTAAAGGTTCAACCAGAAAATCAGACTGTGTCTAGTATTTCTTATCAGAATTTATTCCGTTTATACCCTACTTTGTCTGGTATGACAGGTACGGCTATGACTGAAGCAGCAGAATTTGAGGAAATTTACAAATTACGTGTTGTTTCTATTCCGACTAATCGTCCTGTGGCTCGTATTGATCATCATGACGAAATTTATCGTAATAAAGACGAAAAATATGACGCAATTATAAAGCAGATAGAAGACTGCATGAAACGTAAACAGCCGGTTTTGGTTGGTACCGTATCAATTGAAAAATCTGAGGAATTGGCAACAATTGTACGTAAAAAATTGGGTATAAATCCGGCGGTTTTAAATGCGAAACATCATGAATCAGAGGCGAAAATTGTTGCCCAAGCTGGTGCACCAGGGGCTGTTACAATTGCAACTAATATGGCTGGTCGTGGTACCGACATTAAATTAGGTGGTAATGCAGAGGAATTAATTGCAGAACTTGATCCAGAGGATTCTGATTTTGAGTCTAGAAAACAAGAAATTTATAACAGAATAGAAGCTAATAAAAAACAGGTTTTAGATGCTGGTGGATTGTATGTGATTGGTACAGAAAGACATGAGTCTCGTCGTATTGATAATCAGCTGCGTGGGCGTAGTGGACGTCAGGGTGACCCGGGGGATTCTAAATTTTTCTTGGCGTTGGATGATGATTTGATGCGTATTTTTGGTGCGGCTCGTTTACAGGGTATGTTAACTACTTTGGGGTTAAAACCAGGTGAAGCTATTACTCATCCATGGATAACGAAAGCTTTGGAAAAAGCGCAAAAGCGCGTAGAGGCAAGATACTTTGAATCTCGTAAAGAGCTTTTAAAATATGACGACGTTATGAATGAACAACGTGGTGTTGTATATAAACAACGTGATGATTTAATGGTGTCAGAGGATTTGACTTCATTGGCACATGAAATGATTGGCGACGTTATAGAAATGATTTGCGAAAATAATATTCCAGAAAAATCTCATCAAGCTGATTGGAATATAAAAGGTATTCATGATGCGATGCTTCGTACGTTCGCGTTAGATATAACGGATATAGAAAAGTGGAAAACTGATGAAACCGTATCAGAACGTAGAGCTTATGAAATTTTGCATAATTTGGCAATGCGTCGTTATCAGAATCAGGCTGAAAAGTATGGACCAGAATTAATGCAAATGGCTTCTCGGCAAATGATGTTAGGGGCATTGGATTCTGTATGGAAACGTCATTTGCAGCAAATGGATTATTTACAAACCGCCATAGGATTGCGTGGGTACGCTCAAAAAAATCCTTTGTACGAATATAAACGCGAGGCATTAGAATTATTCAGAAATACGATAAACAATTTTAAAATAATGTCCGTTTCTTACATATGCAGAATGGAATTGACGCGTGAAGATATTGCTGCAACCGAAAAAGAACGTGCACAACATGATGCCGCGTTGAATGATGCTGGCGAGGCTCGTCGTAATGCCCCCTGCCCGTGCGGTTCTGGGTTAAAGTATAAGCATTGTTGCGGTAAACTGAAATAAAAAGTCCGCTTTAAGCGGACTTTTTATTTTGTTTCGCCTATATAAATTCCCATGTGTGTTGCAATGTCTAATAGCGGGTTTTCGGGTGAGACATAGGCGTCTGATGTTTTAACATTCGGTATATTAGGATCTGAAGTGATAGAACCCGATTCAAAAAACTTTTGCAGGCTGACAGTTTTACACTGACAGTCTTTTATTGCTGTCATGACATAGGTTTCATTATTTTCTATGGCATGTAAAGCACAGTCTGCCATTCGGGTCGCAAGAATTCTGTCTGATGCAGTAGTGTCGCCAACGCGTTGAGTGTGTTCCGGATATGCGGTACGATTTACTATTCCAGCCGCAGTTAGTTTCCTTGATATTATATCTGCTGGTCGACCAGAATGTCCCCGTAAAGAAACACCCTCGGACACAAGAATTATACCATAATCCGTAGGTGATTTTTTTATATGGTTTATAAGAGAATTTATATCAAATTTAATTTCTGGTATTAAAATTGCCGATGCACCGATGGCAATGCCAGCGTTTAATGCAAGTTGACCACATTCACGCCCCATAGTTTGTGTTACGAACCATCGATGATGGCTTCGCGCGGTTAACATTAGTTGGTCGCAAAAAGAAGTTAATTGCTGAACGGCCGTATCAAAGCCAATGGTTTTATCCGTTAAAGGAATATCCATATCTATAGTCTTAGGAATGCAAACAAGCTGTAAATCAGAGTATATTTCACGATTGCACCATGCTAAGGATATACTGCCATTTCCGCCGATTAAAATCATCGCGTCAAGTTTTAATTCTACAAGCGATTTCCGCAATTGTTTATTAAATTTATCTAATTTTCCAGTTTTTGCGGCGGTTTCAAAATTTAATGCGTGTACGCGACCGTTGTGTAAAAAACTGCCTGCCAAACGAGCCGATTCTATGGGTAAAGTACCATCGTTAAATTCAATTACTTGCGGAGGGTTTTCACACAAACCATCCGTACCATCTAAAATTCCAATTACCTTCCAACCAAGAAGAGATGCACCTTTATAAAGTCTTTGAATAACGGTGTTTAAACCAGAACAATCACCGCCCGTTGTCATAATACCAATTTTTTTCATATATTCCTCGTTTATCCAATAAATTATATCATAAATAAGTTGACAAAGAAATTATTTTTGCGATAATTTGTCCAAAGATTATATCGTTTTTAATAAGCAGCAGGAGAACATAGGCATGGCAAATAATAATATGGGAAAAACCAAACGTTCTACAGATGAATTAATTAATACGGCAATTGCACAACAAAATGACTGGATGGAAAATCGTCGTAATTTTGCACGACGTTTCTTAAAGACTTTAAATATTTTTGCTCGTCCTAACCCTAAAAAAGAGACCGAAGAATCAATTAATCCTGTGCTTAATGATAATCATAAACGTCGTACAGGTTTGGCGGCTTATTGGTTTCCAATTTTATGTGCAATCGTTGTAGTTCTTATTGCTGTGTGGGTGGCTTTTTTCCATAAATCAACACAAACGGTGGTGGTTATTCCTCCTGTTGCGGAACCTAGCATACAAGCTGTTGTAGAGACGCCCATTCCTACTTTTGATATTGTTCGTATAGAACCAGAAGGAAATATTGTTGTTGCAGGACGTTGGTTGGCAAACAATAGCATTTCTATTGTTATAAATGGTGAAATCGTGGCAACAGAACGCACAGATAAAAATGGTGAATTTGTTTATTCTCCAAATCGTAAATTTAATGCCGGTAATTATACAATTTCTTTGATTGGGGTTGAAGGTAGTGTAAAATCCGAAGAAAACGTTTTTGTTTATATTTCAGAACATGGGTACAAAAATTCAGTTTCATTATTAATGACAACGGATGGCAGTACTTTATTACAAGCCCCTACTATGCTGGCAGATGGTGATTTGGTGGTTTCAAAGATTGATTATCTTGATACAGGACGAATCGTCGTTACAGGTGATTCTTTGCCTCGTTTGCGTGTATCGTTATCTTTAAATGATAAGTATTTGGGATTTGCACGTGTATCTGATCATAAGCATTTTGGTTTGGGGGCAGACGTTGGCACATTAGAAACTGGGAAAGATTATAAGCTGACGGTCAAGTTACATGACGGTGACGGACGTACAATTGCAGAAATAAATCACGAATTTAAAATGCCAGAAATGACCGGCGATGATGATACTTATTATACTGTTAGAAAAGGTGATTGTTTGTGGATTATAGCACGTAATTTTTTACGTCGCGGGGTTTTGTTTAGTATAATTGCTGAAAGAAATGACATAAAAAATCCGGATTTAATATTTCCTAAACAACTTTTACAAATACCTACAGACTCAAGTAAATAATTAATTTTTGATCTGGTTATCGAGAAACGAAAAAACGGGGAAGTTCCCCGTTTTAATTTTTTATTGGTGCGGGCGAAGGGAATCGAACCCTCGTCTTCAGCTTGGGAAGCTGACGTGCTACCATTATACCACGCCCGCAATAGATGGGGTGATTTTATAACCTTAGAAAGAAAAAGTCCAGCACAAAACATCGTCATTTTTTATGGTTGCTTTTTTGTCTTTTCAGTTATACCGTTGTTTATGCATATATTAAGGGAGACTAAATTATGGCAAATGAAAATATGAATCCGTTACTTGGTGCCCAACAACGCGTAAAAGTAGCGTGTGATAAGTTAGGACTGGGGGCGGACGTTTATGAAATTTTGAAAACACCGCAAAGAATATTTGAAGTTTATATTCCTGTAAAAATGGATGATGGTTCCATAAAGGTCTTTACAGGATATCGCGCACAACACAATACTGCGATTGGTCCTTCAAAAGGTGGCGTTCGGTTTCATCCCGCGGTTACCAAAGACGAGGTTGCCGCATTATCTATATGGATGACGTTTAAATGTGCGGTAACCGGCATTCCTTATGGTGGCGGTAAAGGTGGTATAATCGTTGACCCGAAAACGTTGTCTCAGGGTGAATTGGAACGTTTGTGCCGTGGCTACGTAGATGCCATTTACCCCATTCTGGGAGAAAAGAAAGACGTGCCTGCCCCAGACGTTAATACAAACGGTCAGATTATGGCTTGGATGATTGACGAATATATCAAATTATCTGGCGAATCTTCGTTCGGTACTTTTACTGGTAAGCCGGTAGAGTTGGCAGGGTCTTTGGGACGTACAAAAGCCACAGGACTTGGTATATCCATAATCATTTCGGAATCCTTGAAAAGACAAGGTAAAGAAATGAAAGGTGCGCGTATCGCCATCCAAGGTTTTGGTAATGTAGGCAGTTTTACAGCAAAATGCAGCAGCGATATGGGCGCAAAAATAATCGCCATCGCAGAATGGAATACCATCTTGTTCAATGAAAACGGTCTGGATATAAATGCTTTGTTGAAGTTCAAAGAGACTAATAAAGGCAGTATCAAAGGCTTCCCAGGTGCAAAAGAAATATCTGCAGAAGAATTTTGGGGATTGGACGTTGATGTATTGTCACCATGTGCAATGGAAAACACAATCAACAAAGATACCGCACCTTTAATAAAAACTAATTTAGTCGTAGAAGGTGCTAATGGACCAACAACATTGGAAGGCGAAGAAATCTTGTTGGCCAAGGGCGTAACGGTTGTGCCGGACATCTTGGCAAACGCAGGTGGTGTAACGGTTTCTTATTTTGAATGGGTTCAAAACCGCTATGGTTATTATTGGGAAGAAAGCGAAGTAGAACAAAAAGAAGAAATCGCAATGAAAAACGCATTTGATGCTATATACAAAATCAAAGAAGAATATAATGTATCAATGCGTGAAGCAGCCTATATGCACTCTATCAAGCGCGTGACGGCCGCCATGAAACTGCGCGGTTGGTGTTAAAAACAAAAACCCCGATTTTTCGGGGTTTTTTATTTGACTTTTGATGAAAATTGGTTAATAATGCGTTTGCAAATCCCAAAGATTGCCATCATAATAAACCCAGTACGCGGTATGCGTGTGGTACATCAACCGGCGAGTTTCGCTCTTGATGTAATTCTTGTTTTGGTGTGTTTCTTTGGATAAATAACAAGTTTAAGGAGCAAAATTATGGCAACAGTTATTAGATTGGCACGTTTTGGTGCAAAAAAACGTCCTTATTATCATGTCGTCGTTACAGATTCTCGTAATGCACGTAATTCCGGTAATGTTTTGGACACAGTTGGTAAATATGACCCTATGCAACCCAAAGACAGCGACAAGCGCGTTGTATTAAAACTAGACGCCATCAAGGCGTGGATGGCCAAAGGGGCGAAACCTTCTGACCGTGTTTATAAGTTCTTGGCGAATGCGGGCTTGGTTGAAAAAAGACCAATTCCTGTTCAAACAAAGAAACATTTGCAATCTGAAAAAACGCAAATGAAAATCAAAGACAAACAGGAAAAATTGGCTAAGATAGCCGAAGAAAAAGCCGCAGCAGAAGCCGCTGCCAAGGCAGCCGCAGAGGCACCAGCCGAAGCGCCAGCTGAAGAAACGCCGGCAGAAACCGTTGCTGAATAATTTTGCTTAATGCCCGGGTTATGTTCTTTCCCGGGCATTAAAAATCAAAGCGACTATATATGACAGAAACAAAAAAAATCTTGGTCGGTAAAATCGTGGCACCACAAGGAATTCGCGGGGAAGTTCGCGTTCAGACTTATACACAGAATCCAACGGATTTTAAAACATTAAAAGTACATAGTGAAAAGTTGAAAGACGGGACTTTTCGTTTTGTACGTCGGCTTAATCCTACCTCTTCGGTTGTTATTGCAAAAATAGACGGCGTGGAAGACAGAAACGCAGCGGAACTGTTGCGCGGTATAGAATTGTTTATTAATCGTGACGAATTACCAGAATTAAAAGACGGTGAATATTATCAGGCGGATTTAATAGGTATGCGTGTTGTTCGTGGCGACGTGTTCTTAGGCGTGGTTGATAATATTCAAAACTATGGCGCCGGTGACATCTTGGAACTTGATACCGGGGAAATGATGTCTTTTTCAAATGTTGATGTAAAAGTCATGGAAAATACCATATACGTAAAGGATTAAAAATGTTTTTTTATAGAAAAAAAGCACCAATTAATATTTGTTTTTATATGACTGAAAAAATAAAAAAGAATCAGGTAAATGTTAAATGTGTCAATAAATCTTTAAGAAATTGTCTTTCATTAAAATATTTGAAGAGTATAAAATACTCGTATAATTATAGCATTACGGATAAAAACGAAAACCATAGTGATAAAGTGATAAAATTGACGAAGGTTCATAAGGACATGAATTCATTTTTTGATGTTTTTGTTATGGAAATGATAGGCGATATTTGTAGTAAATGTAAAAAATGCAGACAAAAATAATTTGCTTAGGTTAATTTGTCTTGGAAGTAACGAGTGTGGCGGTATAGTTTAAATTTAGAATATAAAAGTAAAAAATGCACTTTAATATATTAACAATCTTTCCTGAAATGTTTCCTGGAACGCTTGGCGGCGGGGTTGTTGGTCGCGCATTAGACAAGGGACTGTGGTCATATAATGCTGTAAACATTCGGGATTTTGCGATAAATAATTATGGCAGTGTTGACGATGAACAATTCGGCGGCGGCGTTGGCATGGTTATGCGTCCGGACGTTCTTGGTAGCGCTATTGACTCAATAAAAAAGCGCGGGCAAATAATATATTTTTCACCGCGTGGTCCAACGCTTAACCAGCAAATGGTTCGTGAATTTGCAAATGATAAAGATGCAACTTATACCCTGCTCTGTGGTCGTTACGAAGGAATTGACCAACGTGTCATAGATGAATATGATATAATGGAATTATCTATTGGCGATTATATACTGTCGGGTGGTGAAGTTGCCGCGCAAGTTTTTGTTGACAGCGTGGTTCGCGTGATGGATAATGTCTTGGGCGGTGGCAACGAGGCAACCGCTAATGAAAGTTTTGAAATCGGGGGGTTGGAATGGCCGTTATATACCCGCCCGTCAGTATGGCGTGGACATAAAGTCCCAGAAGTCCTGCTGTCCGGTCATCACGGCAATATAGAAAGATGGCGGAAACAACAA
>CASEJM010000010.1 GCA_949288265.1 uncultured Pseudomonadota bacterium
GAACCCGCATTTCAAGCTTGGAAGGCTTGCATACTAGCCTTTGTACTATGCCCGCAACAAATTCAAAGCCCTGTGATTATATACTAATTTCAAACAAACGCAAGTATTTAATTACACAAGGCTTTTTAAGAACACCTTTTACCGAATTCCATGTACAATATCTTCTAAACTTAACAAAAATTCCATATCATATCCTCGTGCTTTTAAACGCTGTATTACTAAATGGGCTAAGTTCGCAACGCCTAAACGCTTATATACTTCAACAATCATTATGATTTCGTTATCATTCATATGTTCTGCTGGTTGCAAAGCCATCGCTATCGCCAATTCTCTTATAGCCGCACGAGAATACGCTGCGCGATTACTGCGACAACCATATTGATACAAGACAGAATACGTATTCGCATTATTTAGAAATTCATAATATTCATATGCATTTGGATTTATATTCTGCATAACCCGCTTTTCAATAGTCTGACATATTTTTTCGTCTGAATACAAGTATTCCGCAGAAGTCATGGCATTGTTTTCATATGAATACATTGCCGATAATCCTTCGGAAATTGTTTGTTTCCTTGCGGCCATATCCTTAAAAAATTGTGAATTTTCCGGGCATCCACGTTCTGCTAAAATGTTATAAATTCGAGCAGAATTAAACTGAGCTTCCGAGGAATTATTATTATCACTAACAACCTCGCTTAATAATAATTCTTCAATAACAGTACATGCAGGTTTAATTTCCACTTCTTCTGTAGTAACTTCATCAACCGAATTTAAAACAGGTTGCACGTCTGTATCAGTAGTAATTTTTTCTTCTGAAACGAAAATCTGCTTTATCCCCTGCCAATTAATCATACCAGCATCATGCAATACCCATGTTGCGGCACCGACGAAAATCAGTATAACCAAAAAGAACCATAACCATATTCTACGGCGATGTTTATGCCTTTTTATTTCTGCATCTTTCTTTTCTTTAACCATTTTTCTCTCCTTGATTATTTAATCGGTGGATAGCAATCACCGTCACCTTCTGGGCAACAATTAAAACCTAAATCTCCCATATTTGTATAAACTTCACCAAAACAACAGCCGTTTGAATCCGGGGAACTTCCGTCAGGACAAATACCACTATAATCTGATTTATGTAAAGTATTTCCCGCACATATAGCCATCAAATACCCCGCAGCTGCACCAAAAACAAAACATCCCAAGCATATAGATATAACGCACCAATTTAATTTCTTTTTCATATTATACCGCCTGTATTTATTGGTTGATAGCATTCTCCGCCTTCATCAGGACAACATGCAAACGTCAAATTTCCCATATCTTTAAACGTGGCCCCTTCACAACATCCAAATTTATTTGGTTTGCTGCCATCTGGGCACAACCCCGCCGCCTTATTGGCAGCCGCAGTTTCCGCATCAATCTCTACAACGGCTGATTTATCAATATTTGTACAATCTGCATCGTATTGATTCTGCAAAGGTTGTAAGTCAGTTTTACTTACCCCATTGACAGAAAGAGTATCAATATTCGATTTTAATTCCGTACATAAATCTTGCAAATAATCTAAATATTCATTTAATACGCTTTTTGGCGTTACGACAACGCTTTCAACAACGGGTTCTGCGGCCTGACTTGCCGCGGCAATTGCAGCAGCAGAAGTTGCACGTGTTGCCGAAAAAGAACTACGCCCAGATGCCGGTTTTGAACAATTAGTACGATATTGAGTTTGCAATTGCGCCAATTCCGCGCTTTGAGACTCATCTAACGTTTCTATTCCTTTTAACGCATCTATACGATTTTGAATTGTTCCACAATCTACACGATCAGAAATGTCTGCAGAAATTGCCGGCACCGAAAAAGCACCAACAATTAAAAATGATATTATGATTTTTATTTGCTTATTCATTTATAACCTGTTCCATTTGTAAGATGAAATCCGTTGCTGGATCTATTAATTTTTCGATTTTATTTAAAAATTCTTTTGCTTCTCTTTGCATATCCAACTTTTTAAATGTATCGATTACAATTGCGGCATCACGTTGTCTCATATTTTTTTCTGGCTGTAATGCAGTTGCAATTTCTAATTCTCGTAATGCAAGTGCTTTGTACATATCCGCGTTTTCAGAGCAACCGTTTTCTGCAATAGAACTATATGTATCTGCGTTTGCTAAATGATCTATATAGTTAACACTATCTTCTGAATAAAGCCTTTGTTTTAGCAAAGATTCAATTCTTGCACATGTAGACATTATTTCTTGACTTTTATTTGCATCTACTATTGAAGTTTTTTCTATTAAAACTAAACGACCTGCGCAACCAGACGAATATTTTTCTTTTAACTCTTTTAATACATCAATGTTTTCTGCCGTTGCGCCATTAGTTGTGATATTGACAATTTCACTTGCAATTGCATCACATTGCTCGGGATCAAAATTTTGACGTGGCATATTACCTTCATTGTACGTCAATCCTAAAATTAAACCGCATGCAAACAAACCAGCCAATGCAACCGCGCTCCATATCTTATGTCCTGTACTGCAACAATCTATAGGGCAACCTGATTTCTGCTTTACAGAAGTAGCTTTTAATTTTTTATTATTTGCATTTTTTTTCATAACATCCCCCCTGATATATTTATATTATTGCACAATTCCGTCAAGAATTGTAATTTTTCTGTCTGCACGTGATGCAAGATTCATATCATGCGTTACAAACAACATCGCCATTTTATTTTTCCGAACCAAACTTAATAACAAATCAAACACAGCAACAGCATGATTTGGGTCAAGACTTCCCGTTGGTTCATCGGCCAATAAAATTTCTGGCTCGTTTGCCAAAGCTCTTGCCACTGCCGTTCTTTGCTGTTCACCGCCAGACATTTCTCCTGGCAAATGAGACGCTCTATGTGCTACGCTGGCTGCCTTCAGAAGCTTTAAAGCCCGACTACTTGCGCTGCGTTCATCAATACCATTTGCCAACATGGGCAGCATAACATTTTCTAATGCTGTAAAATCTGATAACAAATTATGCCTTTGATAAACGAAGCCTATTTTACGACGACGCATCATGGTGCGCATTTCATCGTCCATTTTTTGTACGGGTGTACCAGATACCAATATGCTGCCTGTTGTCGGTTTATCCAACAAACCGACACACTGTAATAACGTTGATTTTCCACTGCCAGACGGCCCAACAAGAGCAACTATTTCACCTCTATGTAAATCGAACCCCCCACCGCGCAAAATATGTAATGGTTGTCCCCCCTCCATAAAAGTCTTTTTTATATCACGTACAGAAAGTACCACGTCACCGCGAGAAACTTTTGATAAAGAACTTAATATACTTACCATCTATAATATTCCTTTATTCGTTACGTAATACTTCTACTGGGTCTGTACTGGCCGCCTTCCAAGCAGGATATAATGTGGCAAGAAACGCCAATAATATTGCCAAGCACGCAATACCTACAACCGTACTTGGGACAAGTTTAGACGGTAATTCTGATAAATAATACAACTCTGCTGGAAATAAATCCCGCCCTGTTGCCCATTGAAAAAACTGTCGTATAGGTTCAATATATATTGCAATAACTACACCCAAAATAGTTCCAGAAAATGCCCCCCATATACCTATACTTGTACCAGATAAAATGAAAATTTTCATCATTGAACGACGGGAAACGCCGAAAGTACGCAATACAGCAATATCCTTTGATTTATCTTTCACTAACATAACTAAACTTGATACAATATTAAACGCTGCAACAATTACTATTAGCATAAGAATTAAAAACATTACATTAGATTCCACCTGTAAAGCACCGACAAAACCCCGATTTAAATCTCGCCAATCACGTACCACAAAACCTTCAGGTAATAATCTAACTAAGGCGTCACGAACGTCTTCTGTATCTTCGGGATCTTTTAAAAATAAATCTATATGCGTTACAGCATCTTGAATGTTAAGATATTTCTGAGCCGTTTCTAGCGGCATAAATATATACCCAGAATCATACTCATACATTCCCATAAAGAAAGAAGACATTACAGGATAAGACATAATGCGCGGCATTGACCCAAATGGTGTCGGCGTAGCATTATTTGCAGAAACTAATGAAATGCTATCCCCCATTGTAACCCCCAGCGTTCGTGCCAAAGACGAACCTGCAACCAATTCGCCATCTTTTATCTGTTTCAATGGTTTTCCATAAATTTTGGTACCCGTTACAGTTTTTGCAGCCAGATCCTCCATACGAATACCGCGAACGATTGCACCAGTATTGCTTCCATTAGCACTTGCCATAACCTGTCCTTCGGCAATTGGTACAATACCCACCGCGTTTTCAGTAACGACCTTGTTTTGTTTCATTTTATCAATCAAGAAATCATAATCTTGTATAGCCCCGTCTTGATAATACACGACCACATGCCCATTCATACCAACAATACGCGACAATAAAGTATCATGAAAACCGCCCATAACAGACATTACGACTATTAATGTTGCGACACCAAGAGTTATACCTATTAAAGACACCCACGATATTACGGAACCAAAACCGCGTCTTTTAGCGGCTAAATACCTGAATGCAATTTTTCTTTCTAGTTTCGAGAACATCTAAACACCCTTTACATATCTGCACCCAAAAAATCGCGCAAAGCATCGCCAACCAACGGAACGTCTGAACCTGCAGGCAGTTTCGCCGCATCTACAATAGATATTATTCTTGGAGACATAAAGACAACTAATTCAGCAAAAGGACTTATTAATGTTTCAGGTGTCGTAACGAATGAATGAGTTGGTATACCTATTATCACATAGTTATCACCTACATCAGAAGGTATATTAAACGAAGACAACTCTCCTTGACTTGTCCGCAAAACTATTTTTGCATCAATCTTATTTTTACCGCCGTAATCACCGTAAACCCCGGTTGCACCTATTACTAAATCTGTTTCTAATCTATCTTCTTTACTACACTGCCCTATATCAAAACGAGATTGCCATCCATTTGGAATTACAAAAGTTCCTTGAGATATCAAAACAACATTTGATTGTTGATATAAAAATTCTTGCAAAGTTTTCGTATTAATTTCTGGGCTTACAACCAGCGCACGTCCCACGACACCCGGTATAGACATCTTTACATTCTTATCGCCGAATGCCGGTAACAAGTTCATCCATATAATAGGGTTATCTGTACGAGGATAAACTCTATACACATCAACGTCCCAAGCAATCATATACTTCTTTGAAGCGATATCTGATATTATTTTTGCGACTTCACGTTCGGTCTGATAATTACCTTCAAAAACCACTGTTTTATCTTGCCAATCAACCAATAAATTTCTAACATCTGCACCATGCATTGCATCTAACAACGCCATTATTATACTTTCATTTTTAGGCATCTTGATCATCCATTTTGCCCGATGATCTAAATGAAGTTCTCCAAACTCGGCATCATATGAATAATAAGCACGGCCCATTTTAGCGATTAATTCTATGCTATCTGCCAAATTACCCGAAGAAATAGAACCAGAAATTGTTTCTTTCAAATCACCATCTTCTATTATAGAAATATCGACCCCGTCCAATAACTTATCAAGTGCTTCTTTGACGGTTAGTTGTTTAAATTCATAATCAGTAACTAACAAATCTTGCGGTAATTCGTCACCAGTTCCTAAACGTATCATCTCGATTGGTTCTTCTGGTACAACTGAAACGATTGTTTGATTATCCCAATTTACCTGACAACGTTTTGGTAATTCAATAGAAAAACGCTGTGCAGTATCCGTAGTCAATGCCGCTTTTTTCGGAAAAATTGGTACAGAGTTTTCATCAATAACAAAATTCTCCACTACATTTATCGTATCATATTGTGGAACGTCTTTTTGGTTTTGTAAGGCACAACCTAAAAACAACCCAACACCAGATACCAATACCCCAAAATTAAATAATTGTCTGATTATTTTCATTTTGTCCCCTTAATTTAAATATTCATGATACGCTCAAACTCTTCAAGAGTCATTTCATATATAGGTTTCTGCGTCGGTGTGGTTAAATTTTTCACCCGTTCATACTGTTCACCAAAACGATTTATAACCGCACGCACATCTTCTGAAACAGAACTTTTATTATTTTCTATTAAACGACGTCCATATTCATATATGTATTCTAACACATCAGCAAGAAAGAATCTTCCGACATAATTCTCCATTGCAATTCCGCCTTTTTGTACGCATATCGCGGACATAACCATTGTCATTTGGTTATACAGGTTCGCCAGTTTAATGAAATTCTGAACTGTTATTGCCATACTATTTCCTATATTCTCTTTTCCCTATTATAAAAACTATTGCCCCCCTAAGGCAATTAAATTATAATACAAAATATGAGAATTAAATACATAACATTTGCATTAATATTATCCGCTTGTGCGTCTGTAAATCGCGGAAGCATAGATAACGCTACCATATTAAATTGGGAAAACGAGTCTGTTACAATGGAACAATTTGTTCGTGACCACAAAGCATGTCTAGGTATAAACGAACCTTCTTATATGCCAAGATCACGAATTTCAAAATTATTATCACCCAATCAAAGTGCCATTATGCCTGATTGGGATGGTTTATGGGTAACATTTCAGTCTAATGAATATAAGGATGTCGGGCAACGCGCTTTGCTGTCTGTTCCACGTAATACGACATCAAAATCTGTTGGTTCTTACCGTAAATGCATGTTCAGACGTGGGTATTTATTAAGAGCCAGTTAATTTTTTTCTTAGCCTCTTTCCAATAAGACGAATTTATGTTATAATTGAGTGCATGAAACGTTCAATCTTCTTTTGGTTATATTTTTCCATTGCAATAATTTTAGCAATTTACTTTGCGACCCGGGTCATTATGGTTTGTACCGGGAAAAGTAGTTTGTCTTACGTAAGAAATTTAACGATATCTGCGGACGTTTCAAACAAAGATTTAACACCCGTTGCGACATCGGCCGCGATTGCACCTGGTACGATAGCATACGGTCATACTCTTGATGATATAAACGCCCGTATTATGTCAACCCCAGGGGTAAAAAAGGCAGCGACTCGTCGCTTACCATCTGGGAATCTTTCTGTTCACGTTGAATTATATCAAGCTGTGGCACAATGGACAGATGGTTTACAATATTACCCATTATCTGCAGACGGAACAATTGTAAAAAAACCGACAGAAACGCGCAATCCTAGCACAGTTGTTTTTCAAGGAAGTATCCCAGATGATATATCTGACATAACGAACAGTGCCCATAATATGGTAGAAAATCTTGATTACTTAGAATACATAGAAGATAGACGTTGGAATTTACACACAAACAGCGGCATCACAGTTATGTTACCGGAAAAAAATCCCACAGAAGCTATTGCCCGATTAATTATATTGGATAAAAATAACGGAATTTTATCCAAAGATATAAAAATCATAGACATGCGTGATGAAGCAAGAATATTGGTAAAATAAAATATCAAAATGAACTTAGCTGACTCGTCTTTTCTTTGCTTGGATATTGGCACCAGTGGTGTACGTGGTATTGCCCACCGTGTACGTTCTGGTCACTTGGCAAAATCTGCCATGTATGAAATAGATAGTTTTGATACAGTATTCGCTTTAAAATCTGTAATTGATGAGCTAGAAAAACAAATTGGGAGTAGTTTTGATAGTGCTTATATCACGGGTAACTTTGGACCCGCAATTTTTAAAATTAGCCCAAAAGCAAAAAAATGGCGCAGCGAGCATAAAATAAATCAATCTGATGTAAGTTCAATGATTGCGCAAATTACACCACCAGAAGGTTATTATCCGATACACATAATCCCGCTTCGCTATGAAACGCCAAACATACCAAAATTATATAGCCCTATTGGTTATATAGATACTGGTTTAACTGCGATATTTGGCACAATATTTTATTCTTCTAACGGAATGGCCGAAATAACTTCAACCTTACACGCTGCCCATATTCAACCATATTCGTTTTATGACCCGCAATTTTTGCAAAACGCCAAATATCATGAAAAGAAACGGGCAGAAATGTATATTGATTTTGGCGCGCAATTCACAAGTGTTTCTATATGGTTAGATAACGGTCCTATATTCTTTCAGAAAATACCATTTGGCGGAACAGACATAACAAATGACATTGCAGAAAAATTAAATATAAATTTTGATGACGCAGAACGTATAAAGAAAAATGTTGGTAGCTTAATGCCAAAAGAAATGGATCGTTTTACTCCGGCTGATACAGAATACGATTTTTCCAGAGCAGATGTAAATAATATAATTACTCCGAACGTAATTGATATATGCGAAAGAATAAAAGAAGCATGTGCTACTCCATTTAAACACACGACACCTTATAAAATAATAATATCTGGTGGTGGTTCGGAAATGGAATCCATGGCTGATTTTGTTGAAAACTTATTTGGAATCCCTGTAAAAAACGCTACGCGGCAAGCATCTGTTCAAGCATTATCTGATTACATCTGGGATTTAGAATCTGCGCATAGAAAAGCTTATGAAGCGCGCACGACGAAAATAAATAATATATGCATGCGCACTTTATCTGTTTTCAAACCACGTCATAAAAAACGGAAAATACAATTTATACCGATTATGCCAAGCACACTATGTTTCGACATGAAAAGTGCCGCAACTTATACGACTTTTCGTGCTGGTGGCATATCAATGATTCATGTAGATATAATGGACGGTTTATACGTAGAAAATATCAGGGGAAGTATTGCTGAATTAAAATATATACGCGCCCATACACCAGCGCATTTACATGTTCATCTTATGACGGAAAGCCCCAACGTATGGGCCACTGACGCAATAAATGCGGGTGCAAACACAATAATAGTATCTACAAACACGTCAGGTGTACGTGCAGCAATTCGTACAATACATGCGGCGGGAAGACGTGCTGGTGTTGCGTTAAATCCAGATTCTTCAATTGATATATTAAAACCTATTATTCGTGAAATTGATGAAATTATGATTATGGCAGTACAACCTGGATCAGCAGGTCAATCATTTAATGATAACTGCTTACGAAAAATATCCGTACTTGCTGCGACACGAAAAAAATATGGTTTAAAATATCTAATTTCTGTGGACGGAGGAATAAACGCAGAAACAGCACAAAAATGTTGGGAAGCAGGTGCCGATTTATTAGTCAGTGGTTCCTACTTAGCAAAAAGCCCCGATTTCCCACTAGCTGTACAAAGTTTACTAAAAAAATGAACCCTATAAATATAGGGTTCACTTACAAACTATGCATTTAATGGATGTTAATCCATTGGTATGTGGGTTCTGAAACCTAGAAATTAAGTTATCAGCGCAAAGTTTGCAACTGTTGTTAACAACAATAAAAAAACTACACGGAATAAAAATCTTATTCAACAAGTATGATTTCTTAATTTAAATCAATTATTTTATAGACAAATGACGTTTATCACCTTCACCAGATAAATAAATATTTATTGTATCAGATGGTAATATATCCGAAGCAATTTCTGGCCATTCTATCAAAGTTATATCATTTGCGATTGCATATGGTAAACCAATTTCAGTCAATTCCGATTTATCTTCGATTCTATATAAGTCAAAATGCGAAATACCATCATAATTTTGAACTATCGTAAACGTAGGGCTTGGTACAACTGTATTTTGTCCTCGCAACGTTTGAATTATTGTTCTTGCGATTTCTGACTTACCCATACCTAAATCCCCATGCAAGGCCACAACACAAGGTGCGTGTAAAGTTTTCGCAAAATTGCGGGCCCAATTTCTTGTTTCTTCAATATTATTTAATTCATATATTTTTTGCATATCGCCTACTCCAACAATAATAAATCATCTTCTAATTTATGAACAGCATCTCGTAATTCAGCAGCCCGTTCAAATTCTAAGTTTTCTGCCGCATCACGCATCTGTTTTGTTAACTTTTTAATTTCTTTACGTAAAGTTTCGGCATCCATAACCCCATCAGTTGTATAAACGAAACGCCGCTTTTTATCAGTCTTTTCCTGCTTATCCGTAACTTCATTAAACACGGCTTTGGTAACTGTTTTCGGAATAATATTATTAGCTTTATTATACGCCATCTGCTTTGCCCGACGACGATTTGTTTCATCTAAAGCGGCTTTCATAGAATCCGTAATAGTATCAGCATATAAAATCACACGTCCATTCGCATTTCGTGCGGCCCGCCCTATGGTCTGAATCAAAGACCGCGTAGATCTTAGGAAGCCTTCTTTATCTGCATCCATAATGGCAACCAATTCACATTCTGGTACATCTAAACCTTCACGCAATAAGTTAATTCCGACAAGAACATCAAATTTTCCTAGACGTAAATCGCGTAGTAATTCTATACGTTCTAAAGTTTCAATATCACTATGCAAATATTTTGCTTTAACCCCATTTTCAACGAAATAATCCGTTAATTGTTCGGCCATTTTTTTTGTTAAAGTTGTTACTAAAACCCTGCCTTTTACATTTTTTACTTCATCCAACAAATCATCAACCTGATGAGCGGTTGGACGAACCTCACAAATTGGGTCTAACAAACCAGTAGGTCTGATAACTTGCTCAGAAACGATTCCCCCAGATTGACTTAATTCCCAATCCGCAGGCGTTGCAGAAACAAATATTGTCTGTGGGCGTAAAACGTCCCATTCTTCAAATGTCAATGGTCTGTTATCAATACAGGCCGGCAAACGAAAACCATATTGAGACAATGTTTCTTTGCGCGCCCTATCCCCACGAGACATTGCCCCGATTTGCGGAACTGTAACGTGACTTTCATCAATGAATAAAATCGCATCTTTTGGTAAATACTCAAACAGCGTAGGTGGCGGTTGTCCTGGTTCACGCCCAGATAAATACCTTGAATAATTTTCAATTCCGCGACACGTGCCAGTTGATTCCATCATTTCTATATCAAAGTTTACTCGTTCGCGTAATCTTTGCTCTTCTATATACTTCATATTTTTATGAAAGAACTCTAAACGCTCTTTCAGATCTTCGCGTATCTGACCGATTGCTTGTAATATAGACGGCATTGGTGTTGCATAGTGTGTATTGGGGTAAACAGCCACTCTATCAAGTCTACGTAATTTTGCCCCTGTTAAAGTATCAAATTCCCAGATTTCTTCTATTTCATCACCCCAAAAAGATAATTTCCAACCCCTATCCTGAGAATGAGAAGGAAACAAATCTAACGTATCACCACGTACGCGAAAACATCCGCGTTCAAACGCCATATCATTTCGCTTATATTGAATATCTACCAAAGCATGCATTACATCGGTCATACCTATTTTATCACCTGTATGCAATACAACCTTCATTCCAGAATATTGTTCTGGTGCCCCCATACCGTAAATAGAAGATACAGAAGAGACAACTATTACATCACGTTCTTCAAGCATGGCACGCGTTGCACTATGGCGCATACGATCTAATTGCTCGTTTATAGACGCATCCTTATCGATGTATGTATCTGTAGTTGGTAAATAAGCCTCTGGTTGATAATAATCATAATAAGAAACGAAATATTCCACATGATTATTAGGGAAAAAGGCTTTCATTTCTGTATATAACTGCGCGGCCAAAATTTTATTAGGTGCCATAATCATAGCCGGGCGTCCTAATTCTGCGATTACATTGGCCATTGTAAAGGTCTTACCCGAACCCGTTACCCCTAATAATACCTGACTGCGCCGCCCATCACAAACACCCGCAACCAATTCTGAAATTGCCTGCGGTTGATCACCCATAGGTTTATAATCACTTTGAAGATCAAATATTTTTTTATTCACAAATAATAATATAATTCATTATAATTAAAATACAAGGAAAGAGAGAATGGCATTAAAGCCCAGATATAAACGTAGAATTTTATGGTCCATAGTTATAGCTTTGGGCGTCATAGTCATGGCGATAGTATTGGTACCGCCAATGATAACTTTAAATTACTTAAAACCTAAAATAGAACAAACCATTGCGGAACAAACCGGGGTTACGGCAAAAATAAATGGTGACGTTACATTTAGCTTACTTGGTCGTGCGACAATTGTCGCGCAAGACATTTCTGTAAGATACGGGACAATCGGGGCAATGATGTTCACTGTTCCCTTTACTAATATATTCAATTTAGAAAACGCAAAATTAACTGGTAAGGTTACAATATCTAACGCAGATGTTTCTTTAAATACTCTTATACCACAAAGCTTTGAAAATCCCGTTGAAATATACAATTCTGAAATAACATTTCGTAACCGTAAATTCGAGATAATTAATGCTGCATTAAATAACGGTCGTTTAATCGGAGTAATTAGAACTCAAAATCATAAATATGATATAGATTTTGAAAACGATGAATTTTACGTCAGAAATCGTAATGATAAATTAAAAATATCTGGACGTTTATTTGCAAACGGTGCGGCCAACGGCAAAATTTCCATGGAAACCGATAACCTTAACCGCTGGTTTGGTTTTGCAGAACCACGTATAGAAAAAACTATCAAGTTGACAATGGATTTTGATTGGGACGGTGGTCGCGGATGGAAATTCGAAAATATAGATATGGGTAATATAAAGGGTAATATCATAATTATGCCAAGTGGCGAAAAAAGCGTTCAGTTACATGGTACAGATATAACTTATGACTTATCATTTCTTACAGAACCGTCCAGAATTTTTTATCAAACTAAATTTGACTTAGATTTTAGTGGGGCCTTAAAGTTTGGTGATAGGGTTTTCAAGCATTTAAAAATAGATGCAACAGGTACAAGAGATTCCTTAAATATAAATAATATTGTCGCAGACGATATAGCGATAACTGGTGGTAAAATTGATGCAGAAGGTGCAAAAGATTTATTAATAACGATGCCATATGAAGGCGTACCTGCAACATGTACGTTTTATGGTACCCCTGAAGTATGGCGTTGTACTCGTTTTTCTTATGATGATTACGTTGGAGCAATATCAGTATCTCCAGAGAAATTTAATTTGCTAATTTATTCTCAGAAACCTATGCCGGAAAGAAGTGATATAATAAAAAAATTATTACAACTTGCGCCACGTGGTTATATAGATTTTGAGTTTGCTGACATTGCTGGTACTTATGATATTGATGGTGAAAATATTATTCCTACGTATAAATTTGCATACGGTAAATCATTAAATTGGTTAGACCCTAATTTAACCCAAATGCCAAAGTTTATGTATGATGATGTTGGTGACTTTTCTTGGGACGGCGACCTAATGCATTTTGCGCCATATTCTGGTAAATGGGATTTATATTTAACTAAAACATATTTTAATTTATCTGGTACAAACGCTAAAGACTGGTTCCCTAATATAGATCTAAGAGCATTCAATGATATGCCTTATAAAATTTCAGGAAATTATAACGGTAAAAATGCGTCTAACTTAGAAATTCAGATTTCAAATCAGATTTTTAAAGGAAGTCTTAATGGTAACAATATAACGTTACACACAGACTTATTAAACATTGATTCTTTCATAAGCCAATCATATCTAGATAACTATGAAGAACTTGGTTATCTAATGGCATCTCCTATAACAGTTCCTTTCTTATTACCTGTGAACATATCATTATCCGCAGATGAATTAATATATAACGGTAATGTATTCAAAAACTTTGTATATTCTTTAAAACCTGACATCCAAACGTTTTCCATTACTGATAGCGATCGTGGAAATTTATTATCTACGTTTAAACGAGATGGCGGTAATTATGATATATTTGCCCAATTAAACCGATTTGTAATAGATGGGAATTTGCTTTCTTCAAATATGCCTATAAACGTACGCGATGCGATGATTACGGCAGAAATAAGAATGAAAACGTCAGGCCACATTGCCCACGATTTGGGGTACAATATGTCTGGTAATATGGATTTAACGTTTGAAGGTGGGTACCTTGTCGGAATTGGGGTTGACGATTTCTTTGCGTCCGCAGAAAATATTACAACATTTAATGCAGAATACGCTTTATCTTACGCCCTAGAAAGTGGTGAATCCGCAATAAAAAATATGAGAGTTATTGGGAAATATGAAAATGGTAATTTTGTAACGACAAAGCCAATTTCACTTCGTCTACGTCATACAGATGGTACCGGAGAATTATCCATATCTGATGGATTAATGAGCGCTTCGTTTAATTTAATTTTACGTGGTACATCACCGATACCGGCTCCGATAGATTTAACAATTAACCCCGATGGGACTCGTAAATATTCATTATCAGAAATTATGAATAATTTTGATCCTACTTTTATGCGAGATTTTGTCAGCACACATAATAAGTTCTAAAAAGCTTATTTGCGTCCGATTTCTTGTATAAAGCAGTCTCTGGTAATTATGTTTCCGCTGTCGTCTGCATAGTATCTATAACGTCGTCCTATTGGTGCGCTATAAAATCCTTTGGCATAAAATTCTATACCACGTGAATTTCTTACAAGCATTTTATCATTACCTATTAAATCAGCAGTTTTACCACAAAATAAAATATGTAAAAAATTTAAAATTTTATTAGACGTAACATACCGTGGCGCATATAAAGCCTTTCCGCGTTTTATTAATCCCGATAATTTATAAACTCCCGGATGCGATTTTAATACGTTTTTCTGATAATTACTTAACCCCATAATGGTTGCTAGTTTATCTATGTCGGAATTCATTCCCGCCTCACTTTTTATCATAAGATTATATATATGTAACGCGCTATTTTTAATAGGTTTGATTTCACAAGAAAAACAAGGCAGCCAATGGCTGCCTTGTTTTTCTTGTATATAGCGAGGAATTATCCCTTCTTACGAACTTGAATATGCACCTCACGAAGTTGTTTTTCAGTAACTTCGCTTGGGCTGCCCATCATCAAGTCTTGACCGCGTTGGTTAGTTGGGAATATAACAACTTCACGCAAGTTTGGTTCATTCAACATAATCTGAACTAGTCTGTCCAAACCAAACGCGCAACCACCGTGGGGTGGTGCCCCATACTGAAAGGCCGTATACATTCCGCCAAACTTTTTCTTAACGATTTCTTCGTCATAACCAGTTATTTCAAAGCAACGTAACATAATATCAGGATTATAGTTACGTAAACCACCACTACAAATTTCTGCACCATTTAATACCATATCAAACTGTGCGGCTTTAATAGATAATGGATCTTTTGTTTTTAATTCTTCCAAGGTTGCCATCGGGAATGAGAATGGGTTATGAGTAAACGCCAATCCTGTCGGAGATTCTTCATCTTCTTCAAAGAAAGGGAAAGATTCAATCCAGCAAAGACGAAACTCTTTTGGATCAATCAAACCTAAATCTTCGCCCAATTTATTACGCAATTTACCGGCGGCCTTTGCTGCAGTTTCTTCCTTATCGCAAATAAAGAATAAAGAAGAATTATCACCAGATATTTCATGCAATTTTGCGATACGTTCTGCATCTAATTTCTTTGCAACGGGTCCTTTTGCTTCGTCCGCAAAAACTATATAACCCAGACCACCTAATCCAAGTTCTTTAACGGCATAGTCGCCAAGTTTATCAAACCAAGAACGTGGTTTGTCGGCACTGTTTGGTGCAGGTATTGCACGAACAACTGCGCCCTGCTCTATAGCATTTGCAAAGATACCGAAATCGGAACCACGGAATACTTCTGTAACGTCAGAAATGATAATTGGATTCCTTAAATCTGGTTTATCACTGCCATACTTCAACATAGCTTCATCAAAAGGAATATGTGGAATGTCAGGACATATTTTTGCACCTGGTACAAATTCTTTAATAATTGCGGGCATTAAAGTATTTCCAACAGCTTGTATATCTTGTAAATCAACAAATGACATTTCTAAGTCCAACTGATAAAACTCTAAAAGTCTATCTGCACGTAAATCTTCATCCCGGAAACACGGTGCAATTTGAAAATATCTATCAAACCCAGAAATTTGTATTAACTGTTTAAATTGCTGCGGCGCCTGTGGTAAAGCATAAAACATACCATGATGATAACGTGACGGCACAATAAAGTCACGCGCCCCTTCTGGGCTGGACGCTGTCAGAACCGGTGTCTGGAATTCAGAAAATCCCATTTCCCACATTTTATCGCGAATGAACTTAATCATACGATTTCGCATTAAAATATTATGATGCAAAGATTCACGACGTAAATCCAAATAGCGATATTTCAAACGTAAGTCTTCTGATACAGAATCATCGTCACCAAATACTTGGAACGGTAAGACATCTGCATTTGTTAAGACCTCCCAAGATTCTGCTTTAACTTCTATTTCTCCTGTTGGAATTTTATCGTTAACTGCAGCGGCATCACGGGCAACAACAGTTCCTGTAATTTTAATTACAGACTCTGGTCTTACTTTTTCTAAAACTTCATTCCCCCCGTCAAATACGCACTGCGTAATTCCATAATTATCGCGCAAATCCACAAATAACAAAGCCCCATGATCGCGCTTACGATGCACCCAACCAGACAAAGTAACGACCTCTCCAACGTTGTTCTTCGTTAATTCACCACAAGTATGCGTTCTGTATTTAGATTTCAAAGATAACATATTTGTCCCTTTTTTTATTTATTCGGGAACAGAAAATAAGGAACTTTCGGCACCCGAAAAGATTTAATTTCAGGGGCGCAAACTTTGCGCGGTGCCACCCTGATTTATAACTTATACATGGGTTTTGTCCATTCCATGGTTGTCAGTCATATCAACACAGACGCGCCCGTAAAAACTTAAAATAGATTTTATACCGAGAAATTAAGGATTTCAAGTATTATCTTAAAACCTTTGTTGCATTGAAAAAGACACAGAAAACTTATCAAACTCTCGCTGCCAAATATTTGAATCACGTTGAGTATAGTTAAACGTCAAAGTCGGTACAAATCCCCATATATCAAACTTATTATTTGATATAGATAATGAATACATATGTGTAAAGTCTTTTTCTTTTATCTTAATATATTCGTTATCTTTTACAGCCAACTTTTCATCATCATAACAAGTCCAATACACAGCAGGTTCTGCATACACATGGAATCCCCAAGGTAATTCTGCCCCTATACCAATTGACATGATTGGCTGCCAATAAGAATACATTGGATTCACAGTATCTTCACGATACATACCGGTTGAAAGCGACATATATAAACGCGAGTTGAATGAATAAAACAACCTAGAACTAGCAGAATACGTTTGCCCGTTTAGAAAACTACCGTATTCATCGTATGTATTTTCCAATAATCTTAAATATACCCCACCAGATAACTTATTTGTAAAATCATAATTAGTATCTAAGCGCACCCCAGCAGCCCAATTATATTCATCCCAACCATACCAGCGACGAGCCGCCATACCAGCAAACCACACGTCACCTTTTTCCCACACAAAGCGCGGTCCTGTTGACGCAGACAAATACAGATCGTCATAATCATGTTTATCATAAATATTAGAGTAAATATTAGCTTCAGATTTCCAACGCCATTGATCTGATAACTTAAATTCGTAATTTCCCCCAAGTGTAAAATTTGCCCCGACAGCAGAAACAGGTTCCACTAATTCGTGGCACCATAAAGCCCCCATAAATTCTATACACTCTGTTCCGCCGACGGCGTTATTCACATTATTATCTGGCGCGGCACCAAAATTAAACCATATATTCCAGTTTTTATTTTGTCGTATTATATAGCGATAATAATTCATTAAATTTTTTACAGAATCTGGTAAATCATCATCAGCCATAGCTAACCTTAAATGGTAATCAGCACGTTGCCATCTTTCTGTATGCATATAACAAACGGCCAGTTCAAAACGTACCCTGGCTAAATCTGGGAATTTATCTAACAATTCACGATAAATTTCTATGGCTTTATCATATTCGCCCTGCTTTTGAGCGATTTGTCCTAATAAAAACCATCTTTCTATTTCTAGCGGGACAACACCTGTTTGTGGTGTTTGCGTCAATAATTGGGTTGCATGTTCAAAATCCCCTTTATCAACCAGCGCACCGGCTAATTGCATAACCTGAGTTGTCGTCATAGATATTTCTTTGGTGGTACCAGAAGAAATAGATTCTGCCCAAGAAAAAGTGGGCAGAATCATTAAAAACAACACAACTATAATTTTTTTCAATTATTGTGCCTTTCCGCCAAAACCCAAAAATAGGTTTAAATTTTCATCATCATTTGCTTGACCGACATGTTGCTGATATTGCAGCAGCATTACAGCCTCTTCTGGTACACCGTTATCACCAAAATAACCTTTTTCAAAGCTAAATACCTCATTTTCACCGGCATTTAACGGCGGATTCTTTAATTGATAAATATCATCTATTTGACGCCCCATATCATCTACTTCAAAAGACTGAACTCTATCACCTTTGTTTACTAGCTTTATATCATACCAATTATCAAAACTGGCAGAAAAGTTTTCTTCACCCGTTGATTTATTAAATGCCAAAGTCGCATTTTTATCTTCAATTACTAAATCAGTTGCCCCTGTTCCATTAGCTGGGTTTACCATACCTTTAGCAATACCTTTAAAAGTAACATCTTCTTTAAGATCTTCTGTACTTATATTTTTTGCCAAATAGCCGCCCATAAATGGTATGGTTGCACCAGATTCATCTCTACCCGACACAGTTGTTCCCTCTGCCGCCGTAAACGTTCCAAAATCTGTATATTTTAACCCTAACTCTTTGGCATAAGATTCCATTATAAGCTCACCAGAAGTATTATCCGAATTAAAATCAAATCTGTCTGTATCACCAACGCGACTTAACCAGGTATATAATTTTGCTGGACTGTATTTAGAAGAACCGGAACCTACGTCTTCAAACTTAACACCGACAACCTTACCTTCATCATTAATTTTTAATTTCATCACATCACTGGCACCAGTTGTAATTAAAGCACTAAAAACAGCCCCATCTAATCTAATTTCTTCTGGTTTTCCCTGACCTGGCGTTTCATAAACTTCTTCAGCTTTATTTACGATTTCGTTTTTATGTTCTTTTACGTATGCCTTTATATCATCCCAATTGCCTGGTAATGCATCTTTAAAACCGGCCGCAATTAAAGCATAACGAACACCCTTTTCATCTAAAGAATCAATATTATCCAAATTCTGCAATGTTTCTAACATTTTATCAAAAAGCAATTGATTACAATCACGTTCAGATTTACATACATTGTTACCACCATCACGAACAGAACCATTTCTATTTAAAGAAAACAAAACTGGTGAATCTGTTTGTTGAATTGCAGACATAACATCATCATACTCATCACCGAAAACGGTTTTAAGATATGCTGTTCTTTTTGTTTCATCTGAAACAGTAGAATTCATAGTCAAAATTTCTGCATTACTTGCCTTAACTTCTTCTGAAACAGCACCAAACGATGGTGTAAGCCCAACATCAGTACCAGTACCCCCACTGACACCTCCGGAACCACCACCGCATGCAGACAAGGCTAATAAACTGATTAAAAAAATTGATTTTTTCATATTGCTTCCTTTTGTTTACTAAGACATTTTCATGATAATATTATCTAAAAACAAAAGCAATATACTTACAATAAAAACTGGTGCCCTAAGCAAGAATCGGACTTGCGACTCGTCCTTACCAAGGACGTGTTTTACCACTAGACTATTAGGGCATCCGTACCGCCAATTATACGGGCTATACCCGAAAAATCAAGAATAAAAAATCCTGCATCTCTGCAGGATTGTCCAACAAGATAATTTAATTTACTTCTGTCATGATAAACGGTTTTACATATTCCATAAATTTTACGGATTCTACTAGAGACCATCCCATTATATAATTATTCCCCATACATATCAACGGTGTCCCTATAGAATTACCCGGTAAATTAAACTTATTTACACACTGTAAAAACAAATCGCGCCCAACACCACGGATTTCGAATATTTCTAATTCTAAACCAGGTGCAACATCATTTATATATTCTATAGCATCGTGACAATGAGGACAAGTAGAGGTATAAAAGAAATACACTTTGTCTGGATCTAAACTTATTTTTTCTTTTTTTTCACATCCAACAAAACACGTTAAACTTAACATTGTTAAGCATAAAATTTTCTTCATTTTTTCTCCTTTTTTTTATTCCAAACAACAATTAACCGCATTTTTAACCCACAATTTTAAACGAGATATGCGCCCCTGCGGTGCCGCAACATCTAAATCTTCTAATTCACAAGATTTTTCAACCGCCTTATCCACCACAACATCTTTCTGAGGTGTTTTTACCCACTTTACATCTGTACCACCATTCAACATACCCATATTTAACCCCCAGAACATGCAATACAAACCGTATGACTTATCAAATAAATCATAAGCATCTTTTTTATTGCCCGCTGCCAAAGCCTTTGTACCAACTTCAAACAAGCGCATAGATGAAGCCAATAAATGCTTTGATATACACCATACCTCGCCTTCATAAGACGGTATAATTTTTTGCATCATCTGTTTACGCTGCTCACGAACATCATTAATTAAATCATAAAATTCTTTTTTTCCGGTCTTGGCGCCAGAAAACATCAAGTGTTCTTCAATAGAAATTAAATTCATAATACCAATCGTCAAGTCTTGGTCAGAAGACAAATCTTTAGGATTTACTTTTTTTGCATTATCTAACTTTTCAACAAATTCTTTTACACTTGTTATTTTTTCCATATTTCTCCCCTTTTTAGCCTAAAAACTGCATACACACATCCACCAACTAACCAAACCTAAAACAACAACCGGCAAAACAACTTTTTCAAACGGGAAATGAGCACGTCCACCGTTTTTCTTCTTCATCCAGTCGTATAATTTTTCAACCAAAATGAATAAAACCATACCAAGTAAAGCCCCAAACAAAACAGGGTCTATATATAAAATACCGCAAAACCAAACTGGAGTATAAGGAACTTCACCTAAATATATAAAACCTATCATCGCGACAGAAATCGCTATCAACAACGCATTACGACCCCAAAAAAACCAACCTTTTTTATCAAAGAACTTTATTGTCCAATAACCCAACAAAGTTAATAAAGCACCAGCCCACAAGCCAACAACAGAATCAGGGACCCCCATTCTACGTGCAATTTCTAAAGACGCCCCTATCGCCACAGTACACACAGCGCATGCAGGGTTTGCAACAGACGCAGACGGCAACAACATTAAAGATACAACTATTGGCAATTTACCCAGAATAAACATCTTAAAAAATTCCCCTTTCTTGATATTTATTTTTTAATACATATCAAAATCAATACGTATTATTGTTTATATGTATTAAAAAGTCAAATAATTATTTACGATATAAAAAAATAATGTTATATTAACAATATACAAAAGAGGATTTATGTCAGATAAATTACTACCAGAAGTAAAAATAAAATGTCTTTTACCTGATAAAGTCATGGAACGTGCTGTGCACGGTCTGACATACATAGCGCATCCTCTACGTTTGCGTATCTTAGAGTTTTTAGACATAAACGGTATGTCATCTGTATCTGCGATTGCGCACGGTGTTGGGGCCGAACAAATGATAGTATCCCAGTCATT
Organism: uncultured Pseudomonadota bacterium; assembly: GCA_949288265.1. Classification (GTDB taxonomy): domain Bacteria; phylum Pseudomonadota; class Alphaproteobacteria; order Rs-D84; family Rs-D84; genus Enterousia. Next base: position 21,683 of record CASEJM010000010.1, read on the forward strand.
ACGAAAAATGCGTGAAGCGAATCTTGTCCGCACCCACAGACGTGGTATATTTATCTACTATGAAATCTGCGAAGAATATCCTGCCAGCATATTTGTATGCCTACGTAAATTATTTGGTCATATGACTGACCAATTAAAATTCTTGCGCAGCGGTTATAAAGAAATTTTACCGACAGATTACACAACCATGGCAGCGAACAGGATAAAGCTATTTGCCAATTATGATAAGATGCGCATATTAGAATACCTGATTTACAATGGTGAATCTTGCGTATCAGAAATAGTTGAAGGAACAAAAATACCACAAACAAAAGTATCGCAATATTTAAAGAAATTATACGACGATGATTTTGTGAAATCACATCGTGAAAGCAGATTTGTATATTATGATATAACTGCTGGTGTGCATAAAACAACAATTGGTTGCATACATAAAAGATACGACAAACTTGGAAATAATTTTTAACAAACAAAAAAAGCCGGTTTAAAACCGACTAAATTGTGGTAGCGGGAGAGGGACTTGAACCCCCGACACGTGGATTATGATTCCACTGCTCTAACCGGCTGAGCTATCCCGCCAATGCCCCGCATTATATCAAAGAAAAAAACAAATGCAAGAGAAAGAATCCTTTTACGTCAACTTATGAATTCATTCATAATATAAATTATTATATTTTTTAATAATTTTATTGATAAGTTTACTTATTTATTATATATTTCTCACATGAAAAAAATTATAATTCTTTTATGTTTTATGTGTGCATATTTTCCCGCATATGCGGCAAGAAATCCTTTTATGGGAAATAATCAAAAACAAATCGCATTTAATTTAGGTCAAGGTGTAAACAGCGGTTTTCTTATTCCGCCACCAACCCAATTAGTTCCTTTTTATTTAACGCACATACAATATTCTCAACCAACAACTTTTTTCAAAATACCCGCAAGACAATCTATTAATATCGGGCAAACATTGGGCTTTGGACAAAAATATGGTTGGGATTGGGATAAATACACAATCCCTATGATATTTTTATCTGAAGATATCGCCGTTGTATATAGCACAAATTGGTATTTTTCTACTGGCATCGGCGTTGGGTTGCAAGCCCAGCAAAACGAACGTATAGGCTCTAAATTATTATTTCAATTTAAATTAATTGGTGGTTATAGAATAAATGATAATTGGGGCATAGAAATATTTATGCAACATTTTTCAAATGCCAATACCGCACTTGAAAACAACTCATATGCATTTTATGGTTTCGGTATAAATTATAGCTTTTAATAACCACCGGTTTTTACCGGTTTTTTTTTACCAATTTATAGGGGCTTTTCCATGTTCTATTAAATATCGATTTGCCAAAGAAAAATGATGGTTACCGAAAAAACCCCTACTTGCAGAAAGCGGTGACGGATGTACGCTTTTTAAAATTAAATTTTTACCGGGGTTAACAAATTCTGCTTTTCGTTGAGCATATGATCCCCATAACATATAAACAATATTATCCTGCATCGCAACAGTACGTATCACAGCATCTGTAAACTGTTCCCATCCTTTTCCAGCATGTGAAGCGGCAATATGCGCTTGAACTGTTAATGTCGCGTTTAATAAAAGCACCCCCTGCTCTGCCCAAGCAGTTAAATCACCATTAGTCACAGACGGGTGCCCTAAATCATTTTGAATTTCTTTATAAATATTTATCAATGACGGCGGTATCTTCGTCGGTGGCAACACAGAAAAACAAAGACCGTGTGCCTGTCCAGGTTCATGGTAGGGATCTTGCCCTATTATAACTACCTTTACTTTATCTAATGGACATAAATTAAATGCATTAAATATATTAACCGGCGCCGGATATATAGCCTTACCAGATAAATATTCACCACGCACAAAATCAGTCAACTTGATGAAATAATCTTTATCAAATTCAGCTGCTAATGCATCTTTCCAAGATTTTTCTATCTTTACATTCATAATTTTATCAATCCATTTTGACATGCTTTCCATAAAACAACATCTATATACCCACGAGGCAAGCCCGTTTCATTAACCATATGATTAAACATATCGTCACATGCTTGTTTTATTTCAGGTATTAGTTTTTTATTATCTATTTTTTTCGCTAAATCAGGATCATCTGCATATAGACAACCTAAACGCTGAATCCATATATCGTATTTTACAATGTCTTCACCTAAATTTCTTGCCAGATGATTTGCTGTAATTTTACCAATATGAGGTAATTTTTGTAAATAATTTACTTTTGAATCTAAATCATTTAATTCATAGTAAGCATCACAAAAATACTTTCGATTTTTCCATACTTCACAAACTGCTTTAACTTTGTTTTTATTATTAAAAATAAGCAATAAGTCATTATAATTAAATGTATTATTAATTATAAAATTCATAATTTTTTTATGAATTCTTTTTGCTGTTTTTTGTGAAAAACCGCCTGCTAATATAACATATATAACCTGCTCTGCGAATTCATCAGGATTAAATTTTTTAGGACAAGATAAATTTTGTTTTATCTCGTCAAACGTCTGCGCATCGGAATCCAAGCCCATATCACGCAGGCGAGAATCTAAATCTAAAAACCATTTCGCAGAAAACATTATTCGTTTTGTTTTTCTTTTCCCATTGCTAAAATTTCAGAAACAGGCGTAGTCTTTTTTTGACTAATGCTATCTAAAAATTTTTGTTTTGCTTTTAAGAAAGCATTATTTTTAGTATTTTCATCTATCCCAAGAATTTTTTTTAGTTCTTCATAGCGAGCTATTTTTTCAGGATCTTTGGTTGGGTTACCATGATTATTCAAAATTTCGTATTCTAGCAAAGAATATTCTTTTTGAAGTTTATCCTCTTCTGTTTTTTCAATATTTCTATCATTGTTAAACAGCAAGGCTCCATCTTTACCTCTTTATTTAAACGTCTAGATTTGCTTCCAGCGCATTTTCAACAATGAAGTCTCGCCTGGGTTCAACAACGTCACCCATCAACATTGACACCACTTCATCAGCCTGCGAAGCATCTTGAACTTTTACTTGAAATAAAGAACGGTGATTAGGATCCATAGTTGTTTCCCATAACTGTTCAGCATTCATTTCACCTAAACCTTTATATCTTTGTATTTTCAAACCTGTCTTTGCGTATTCGAAAGCGGTGTCTAATAAATTCAAAGCACCCCAAATTTTTTGAGATTTTGATTTTACACGCAATACAACTGGTTTAGAAAACGTCGCAATTAATTCATCTCTGCCATCCAAACGTAACCAAGCACGTATTTCTGGTCCAGATATTTTTTCACGTGGCAACACATGAGTTTCAGTTACACTACGTAATGTACGAGTAATTGTTATAGAAGATATATCCGCTGCCACATGCCACCCACGTTCAAATTCTAATTCCTCAGCATCCAACATTTGTTCTGCTTTTTTGAAATTTTCTGAAGTTTCATTATCAAAAACCCCATTTAAAGCCAAAGCTTCTACAAAACGTAATGGCATAATATGATTTAATGGCTGTAAAGTATTCTTCATATTTAAGACTAAGGTCAACAAACGCTTTAAATCCGCCCCAGATATTTGCTCACCAGACGAAAGTTCTATCAAACCATCTGTTGCTAACTGATCCATTAAATAATCATCCATTTCTCGTTCATTTTGTAAATAAAGTTGCTGTTTACCACGCGTTACGCCATATAGCGGAGGTTTAGCCACATAAATATAACCGCGTTCAATAGCTTCTGGCATATAACGATAAAAGAACGTCATTAACAAAGTCTGAATATGCTGTCCGTCAACATCAGCATCGGTCATAATTATAACTTTGTGATAACGCATTTTTTCAATATCAAAATCGTCTTTACCAATACCCGCCCCCATAGTCGTTATCAAAGCACCAATGGTATCAGATCCTAACATCTTATCAAAACGTACACGCTCCACATTCAAAATTTTTCCACGTAACGGTAAAATTGCCTGCGTCTTACGATCACGACCTTGCTTTGCAGTACCACCAGCGGAATCACCTTCAACTATAAATAATTCACATTTTTCTGGATCACGTTCACTACAATTAGCCAATTTACCAGGTAACCCACCAAGTTCGGGTCCTGTTTTCTTACGTGACAATTCGCGTGCTTTACGAGCCGCCTCACGCGCAGTCGCTGCTTCTATAATTTTATCAACAATAAGCTTTGCAATGGTCGGATTTTCATCAAGATATTCATATAGTAATTCATTTACTGTATTTTCTACCAAGGGACGAACTTCACTGGACACTAATTTGTCTTTTGTCTGCGAACCAAACTTTGGGTCTGGTATCTTCACGCTTATAATACTTGTCAAGCCTTCACGAAAATCTTCACCCGATAAATTTATATCTTTTTTTGTTAACTTTTCACCTATATATTTATTAATAGCTCGCGTTAAACCGGCACGAAATCCCGCTAAATGCGTACCACCATCTCGGTTCGGAATATTATTAGTAAAACATAATGATGTTTCTGTATATGCAGTCGTCCATTGCAACACGATTTCGATATACGTATCATCTATCTGCTTTATCATTTGAATCGGTTCGCGATTTAAAAGTTCTTTAGATTTATCTAAATATGTAGCAAAACCTTTTAAACCGTCAACAGAATGAAATTCGCGAGTCTTTTTTTCTGCCCCACGCAAATCTTCTAAAATAATACGAACATTCGCATTTAAATAAGACTGCTCTCTTAACCATGTTTCTAAAGTATCAAAATTAAACACTATTCCGGTAAAGGTTTCAGAAGAAGGTAAGAATGTTACTTCTGTTCCATGTTCATGATGGGTATTATTTTCCTTGATTACTAAATCACATGTTGGCACTCCATCCGCAAAAGACATATAAGCTTCTTTATCACCGCGCCAAACACGAACTTCCAACCACTTTGACAAAGCATTTACAACCGAAACACCTACACCATGAAGACCACCAGATACTTTATAAGCCCCATTTCCTTCATTATCAAATTTACCGCCGGCATGTAATTCACACATGATCAATTCTAAGGCGCTTCGCCCTGTCTCGTGATTTATATCAAACGGCATACCACGTCCATTATCTCGTATTGTGGCACTGCCATCTGCATTTAAAGAAACATAAACTGTATCGGCGTAACCCGCCATCGCTTCGTCAATAGAATTATTAACGACTTCATAAATCATATGATGTAAACCTGAACCACCTTCGCCCACATCACCTATGTACATTCCTGGACGTTTTTTAACCGCCTCTAGACCTTTCAGAACCTTAATTGAGTCACCAGTATATTCATTTGTAACAGCCATTTATATTCCTTTCTTTTTTCTATGTAAAGATAGCAATTTGTGCTATAATTATCAAGAAAAAAGGGGAGTTTTTTATACAGGTAAAAAAACAGAAAAAACATAGATTTAAACTAACCAAAGAAGGTAAAAATGAGATTTAAACTGTTATATTTTGGTGACATATTAATTAACCCTAAAAAACGTTCACAACATATCTCTGATATACGTATGCAGTTCCATCCGCAATTAAAAAAATTATTAGAACATCAACCATGGGATAATATGACAAAATATATGATGCCTGGTGCAGTTAAAAGTCCTATAACCACTCGTCATGTTGGTGGTATTGATTGGAACCCGATTATTACCCCTAACCTAAAACTTTTAGCAGAAATAGATATCCAAATGATGCATCCAGAAATTGTTGGGTTACCACATAGTGACATTGATAATCGTGTAAAAACTATATTAGACGGTCTTCGCTGCCCGCAGAACGAACACGAAATAGGTGAAAATACACCAAGAGATATAGGCCCAATTTACACTTTATTAGATGACGATCATTTAATAACCAGGCTTTCTGTAAATACAAGCCACTTACTATCTACAGAGATATTTAACCCCAATATATCTCATACATCTGACACAATATTTATGTTACTAGACGTAAACGTACGTGTCGCAGAAGGTACATTAGAAAATTTACCGTTTATGGTATAAAAAAACGCCCATATGGGCGTTTTTATGTTAAAGCGTTTGTAATCTGATCTTGCATCTGAAACGTTCCTAAAACAACCCAAGCAATTATTGCAGATACAAGCAGTATCCCTATACTATTCATAGCGTTTGAAATAGATTCCATTTTTCTTACAGACTCTTCTAAATAATCGTTTGCAACCCTAGATAAATTCTTATCAAAATCATTCATATCTGCATAAATAGCCAAATCTCCTATAATTTCTTTATTTGGAAATTCGCGCCCCGTATTTTTTAAAGCATTACCTAAATTATCACCGTTGGCAATATAATGTAATGTATCTTCTAAGATATCTCGCAAATATTTATTAGATGTATCTGCCAACATTCGCATAGCATCTGGTATTGTTATACCCGCTTCGACCATTGAAGACAAACTCATCAACCAGCCTACACCCATTTGAATTTTATAAACATTCCACGGTGGTAAATTATCAAAAGTTGCACGCAAACGCCCTGACCAATTAGGTAAAGTTAACCAAACAATGGCAACTAATGCAATGAAACCAAACAAAAATACGAACCAGTAATTTACAGAAAAATTAGATAACCAAATCAAAGATCCTGCCATACCAGTCCAAATCATATTATCACCGGCAATTTCCGCAAGTGGTGGCACAAGATAAATACCTACCAACATTATTATTCCGAAAGTTAATAATAATAAGAATAGCGGATATGCGATCGCACTTATCATTGCGCGATTTATACGTTGCGTACCATCAATAACGCGACTGACGTTTTCAAGAGCAACAACTAAATCCGATAAATTACCCGAAGTAACTAGTAAAGTTTCTTTTGGCGGTACCCAACCACGCGTTGCATCAGAAAAACTCATACCTCGTTCTAAGTTTTTCTGCCATTCACGCATCACTATAGCAAACGGTTCGTTTGGTTTTTTTCCATTCTGAGACTCTATCATTTCCAAACGTCCCAAAGCGTCCATTAAAGTAAAATCATTTCTTAACAAAGAAGCCAACTTACGCGCGGTCGCCATGCGCTTTTCAGTATTTAACCTAAAAACAAGTTTTGCATACCAGAGATCTAATTTGGTTGTCATATTAATATACCCCCGGTCTATCCAACAAACCAACCCAACGTTCTAGCTCGTCAACACCGATTATCCCCTGCAGCATCAAAGACATAGCCGCTTCTTTTAAAGTACGCCCATCCATTTCTTCCAACCAATACTTATACGCCCCATCAGTATTACCTGATAAAGCCATACGTAAAAATTCACTATTGGTAATAATTATCTCACCTGCTTTGATACGCCCTAATGTACCCGTACCTTTACATTCTTCGCAACCTGCACCACGAATATAAACCTGTTGAAGTCCTAATTCACCAAAAGCCTCTAAAACCCTATTATATTCTGGAGCTTCTGGATGTTCTATTAAGCGTTCGCGGCAGTGCGGGCAAAGCTTCTTAAATAGACGCATAGAAATCAAACCGCGCATTAAAGTTTCTTCTTTTAATTTAAACGCCTCTATTCCAAGATCTAATAATCTTGTCAACGCCGCCATTGCAGAATTAGCGTGCAAAGTAGTCCAAACATTATGACCTGACAACGCACCACGTACAGTTAATTGTGCGGCGGCCAATGTACGAATTTCGCCGACCATCAAAGTATCTGGGTCGCTTCGCAACGCAGCCGCCAAGGCTTCGGTATATTTTTCTTCGCGCTGTTCTTCGGTAGAAGCATTTACTACGGGCATCTGATGCGCCCCAAAAATTTTTTGTTCAACAGGATTTTCAACGGTTATTAGGTTAATTTCATAATGATGTTCTTTAAGCATTAACGACATATTTCTAACCAAAGTCGTAGATTTACCAGAACTTGTAGGACCCGCAACAATCACTAAACCTGTTGGAAAAGAACGTAAACGCATTAATAATTTCTGTTCGTACTCGCTAAATTCCTGTTCTGTTTTTATACCTTCAGATGGATTATCATACAACAAACGCATGACAACATATCTGCTTCCGAAAGCAATCGGATTAAACTGCATACGAATACTTAATATACCACGCGGAAGGTATAAATCTTTTGTTCCCCTTAACGGTGTACGTCCATCTTTCTGTGCAGACTGATATTCATTCTGAGCATAGTTAGCGTTTGACATATCAGAAGAAGCAAAAGCGGCACGGACAAAAGATTCTCCCCAACCAGAATTATACTCCAAAACAGGTTGCATACTGCCGTCTATACGAAAATATATTGTCGTTTGGTCTGCAACTTCTATATGAATATCTGATACTTTTTGTGCGGCGGCTTTTGCAATGATATCAACGAAATCCTTTTGCATCTGATTGTCATAATCTTGCCGAGACCTAGTAATACCACCCAAACGCCCTTCATACGCTTTATATATACTAGAAACCAAACCTAGATCAGAATAAAAAGGTATATGCATCGGTCTTGCGCGTTTTTTTAACAAATCTAAAAACGCCAAGACACGCCCATCATATCTATGAGTACGTGATATGATTATTTCACCACCAGAAAAATACGCAATTAAACTTTGAGTATCCTTGGGAAGTTCTTGTTCTGCCCCTGTTGCGGTAAGCAATCTATTACCATTTGAAAATAAATAATCAACAATATCTTTATTATCAGCCGTTTCTAAACCAACCGGCACAGATGGTTTATTATTAACAGGTACGTTATTTAAGATATCGTTTTCTGCTTCGTTCATTTAAACAAGCCTTATTTATTTATACTAATATTTAAAGTTTGTGTTTCTTCCCCATTAGAAAATACAACACCGTCATCCAAAGATATAGACTGTACTATATAACCATCAACTATTTTTCCTACACCTATAATTTTACTTTGCCCTGTACTTAAATTTTCTATTTTAGCCTGTAATTGCGAACCAACGCCTATTACATTTACAAGCCTATATTGTTTATCAAAGTTTACAGCTGGCTGTTCTCCTTCCCCGGAAGAATAGCTGTTATTTGCACTATATGCAGCACGAGAGGCCAACTCTTCTGTTTGAGCTTCTAAAGCTTCTTTTTCACGTTCCAATCTTGCCGCTTCAGCTTCAAGTTTGGCTTGAGCATTTTCTAATTCTTTCTGCTGCTGTTCTGCACGCCCAGAAAGTTCTTCTATTTCCATATGAAGTTTTATTTTTTCAGCGGCTAATCTATCTAATTCCAAATTTAACTGAGCCCGTTCTTTTTCTAATTCCATTAAAACTTTTTCTTGCTCTAAATCAACAATTTGCTGGAATAAAGAACCTTCTACATTATATGCGGAAACCGCATCTGCAGAAACTGTATCCATTTCTGTTGCAATATCTTCTTCTGTAACTACGTCAGTCTGAACATCAGCAGCATACGAATACATTGGTGCACCCACCAGCATTGAAAATGCGAACATAAATAAGAACATCTTTTTATTTAGCATAGATTATCACCTCATAGTTCCAAATACGTGTTGATGCATCCCACGCGCAACGCGTCATATACACCCCGCCAAA
>CASEJM010000011.1 GCA_949288265.1 uncultured Pseudomonadota bacterium
ATTGGACTCGAACCAACGACCTTTACGATGTCAACGTAACGCTCTAACCAACTGAGCTAACCACCCAAAACTTTACCCACGGTGCTTTGTCCAGGAAACCAGCGACCTTACGATATCAACGTACGCGGCTGACCAACTGAGCTAACCACCCAAAACTCAACGGATTATATCAGAGAAAAATAAGATTGCAATATTAAAAAGCAAAAACCGCGCTTTGGCGCGCGGTTTATTTAGTTTTTTTTGTTTTTTCAGATTTTTTTTCTTTTTTCTGTTCTGTTTTTTCTCGTTCAGAATTTAAGTAACTTTCTAACCAATGATTGTCAAAATTTAACGTTTTTACATCTCGATTATTTAGCAGTTTTTGCTGCAAAGGTATCGTTGTTTTTACGCCTTCAATAACAAATTCGTCCAATGCACGCGCAGCACGCATAATACAAGCAGGTCTGCTTTGCGCGTGAACAATTAGTTTTGCAATCATTGAATCATACGTAGGTGGAATCGTATACCCTGTGTAAACTGCACTGTCTACGCGTACACCAAGCCCACCAGATGGTGCATATAATGTTATTTTACCAGGATTTGGAATAAAAGTTTCTGGATCTTCTGCATTTATTCTGAACTCTATCGCATGACCATGTGGTACTACGTTAGATTGTGTGTAACCCAATTTTTCTCCGGCCGCAACGCGAATTTGTTCACGAACTAAGTCGATTCCATATACCATTTCTGTAACAGGGTGTTCTACCTGCAGGCGTGTATTCATTTCTAAAAAATAAAATTTACCGTCTTCAAACATAAACTCAAAAGTACCGGCATTTACGTACCCCATTTTTTTTGCGGCGTTTTTACAAATTTCTATCATATCGTCGCGTTGTTTCTGGGTTAATATAGCTGCGGGGCATTCTTCCATTACTTTCTGGTTTTTACGTTGCAACGAACAATCGCGTTCACCAAAGATAACAACGTTACCGTGTTTGTCCCCCAGTACTTGAAACTCGATATGCCGAGGGTGCATAAGTAGCTTTTCCATATAAAGTGTGTCGTCGCCAAAACCAGATTTAGCCTCGTTTTTAGTCATTTGAAACGCTTCGGGCATTTGTTCTGGTGACATCACAGGACGAATACCGCGACCACCACCACCTGCAGCAGCTTTTAACATGACTGGGTATCCGATTTTTTCACCCCAAGACAAAGCGTCTTCTAAAGTTTCAACTGCACCATCAGAACCAGGTACAACCGGTAATCCACATTGTATAGCAGTTTGCTTTGCGTTTACTTTATCACCCATTTTTTCAATCATTGCGGCAGAAGGTCCAATCCATATAAGACCGTGTTGCTCAACTTTTTGTGCAAAGTCCGCTCGTTCTGATAAGAAACCATAACCAGGATGAATTGCGTCCGCATTTGTTAATAACGCCGCGGTCAGAATTGCTGATTCATTCAGGTAAGAATCTTTTGATGGTCCCGGACCAATACATACAGATTCGTCTGCTAGTTGTACATGCATAGCGTTTCTATCAACTGTTGAATAAACAGCAACTGTACGAATCCCCATGTCGCGGCAGGCGCGAATTATACGCAGTGCAATTTCACCGCGATTAGCAATTAAAACTTTTTTTATCTGTGACATTTTCGTTTTGTTGGTTATTCAATGACGATTATTGGTTGATCAAATTCAACCGCCTGACCATCTGTTACTAAAATTTCTTTTACAATACCGTCTTTATCAGACTTTATTGGGTTGAACGTTTTCATTGCTTCTATTAAAGCAACCGTATCACCAGCCTTAATTTGCGAACCGACAGTTGTAAATGGTTTTGCCCCTGGTTCTGGTGCAAGATATGCAACGCCAACCATAGGTGACTTTAATGCGTAACCATTAATTGCTGTTTCTGTATCTGCGGGTTCGCTGTTTGTGTTTTTTGATTCCGATGCCACAGGGAAGTTCGGCATTGCAACAGCTGTTGTGCCTTGTTGCTTTGATAAATGAATATGTTTACGATATACACCAAATAAGAACTGACGTTCCAAATCTAATTCTGTAATACCCATCTCATCCATGATTTTTGACATAGATTCAACGGTTGCACGAAAAGACATTTTTTATCCTTTTATATATAATCTTATATGAGTAGTACTGATATTACTCAATGTGCCTGAAATTTTACCACAATCCCGACAGTTGTCAAGGGACAGGGTCATAGCCAAAGCCGCCACCTGGTCGACAGCGCAGTATTCTGCGAATTCCAAGACTTATTCCCCTCCAAAAACCGTATTTGTCTATGGCTTGGGCGGTGTATTCACTGCAAGTCGGGGTAAAGCGACATGCTGCTTTTCCGCCAATATATGGAGATATGCACGTTTGGTACATTTTTATTAAACTTATTGCGACGTTTTGTAAAAAGCGTGAGAAAAAATTAATTTTTTGATTGTTCCGCATATGATTTTTTTATGTAATTTAAAGCTTTTCGCATCGCGGTACGACCCTCGGTACGGGTTGCGCGTAAGATTGAACTACGGGCAATGAATATGTAGTCTAATTCTTTGCACATATATTTTTCATTAAAAGTTATCCAATCTCGTAATAATCGTTTTGCCCGGTTTCTGTCAACGGCGAATTTAAATAGTCTTTTTGTCACTATCAGACCGTATTGAGGTGTGTTTTGTATTCTTGATGGACGAGCGCGCACAAAAAATAACGCGCTACGTGCGTTTATATCCCGGGGATCAGGTAAAAAGTTTCGATGTTTCTTTATGGTACTTCTCATAACTTCTATATAATACCACAATATAATGATAAGCAAATAAAAAACATAAAATAGTGTATGCCCGCTTGATTTTTTGCTTGTCAGGTTTTATAGTGCAAAAAAATCACTACATTAGGGGAAAAAATATGTACAACTGGCTGATGAAATTCTTTTCTGCCGATATGGCCATTGACCTTGGTACTGCAAACACGCTTATTTACGTCAAAGGACGCGGCATCGTATTAAATGAACCATCTGTTGTGGCTGTGGCCGAAAACCGTCTGCTTGGGCGCAAAGAAATTTTAGCTGTGGGAACTGAGGCAAAACAAATGTTTGGTCGTACCCCTGGTACAATAACTGCAGTCCGACCTTTACGCGATGGTGTTATAGCGGATTTTGAAGTTGCTGAAGAAATGATCAAATATTTCATTCGTAAAGTACATCATAGAAACCCATTGGCAGCACCTTTGATTATTATATGTGTGCCTTCGTGTGCAACCCAAGTAGAACGTCGTGCTATTCAAGAAGCGGCTGATGCGGCCGGGGCTCGTAAAGTTTATATCGTCGAAGAATCAACTGCGGCTGCTATAGGTGCCGGGTTGCCAGTTGAAAAACCCGTTGGTTCTATGGTTTTAGATATTGGTGGTGGTACAACAGAAGTTGCCGTTATGTCTTTGGGGGGAATTGTTTACTCTAACGCGGTACGTACTGCCGGAGATCAGATGGATCTTGATATAATTGATTTTGTTCGTAAGAATAAAAACCTATTAATAGGTGAAAATACTGCCGAAGAAATAAAAAAACGTATAGGTACAGCTATATCCCCTAAAGATAAGGCTAATGAATTAACAATGAAAATAAAAGGGCGTGATTTGTTGTCTGGTACCCCACGAGAAACTGTAATTACAGAATCGCAGATTGCGATGGCTTTGTCACAGACGGTTGGTAAAATTATAAATACTGTGCGCCAGGCATTGGAATTAACTCCACCAGAATTATCTGCTGATATTGCGGACCTAGGTATCGCAATGACGGGTGGTGGTTCATTATTACGTGGTCTGGATGCCGCAATACGTGCTGCAACGGGATTACCGGCGTTTTTAGTGGATAACCCGTTGGCGTGCGTTGCGTGTGGTTCTGGTAAAATGTTATCAAGCTTAGATAAAAACAAGCATATATTACAAACAATGTATTAATAAAAACCGGCAAACGCCGGTTTTTTTATTGCTTTCTTTTTTTCCTGAATTCATCTAATGATATAACCCTTCCCGTATCAGGTACACTGCCGGGTTTTTCATCCAGCGGTAGTTCCATGTCGTTATCTGCGGCGGCGGTGCCTTTTGGATGAAATGATAGCATGAAATCAACCGATGGGTCTTTGAATTCTACTAGGGCAGAAAAAGGTACCCGAATGAAAAATGGGCGACCATCAAAGGTTAACTGTACACCGAATTCTTTGTCTGAAACGTGCAGGTTATTATAAGAATATTGTAGAACAATCGTCATAATGTCCGGGTATCTTATACGAAGAAAGTCTGGTAAAACAACACCAGCGGCACGCGTTTTAAATGTTATGTAAAAATGCGTACCGTCCCCAAGCCCGTTTACTTGTGCGTGTATCAAGGCTTCTTTAACGACCGATTTTAATGCATTATCTAATAATGTTTGATAATCAATTTTGCTCATCTGTATTTCCTGGAACAAGTATATTATTTATTTCTCCATCCTTGCAAGTAACAAATATAGCATCAGGTACATTTGTGAATATGCTTGCATCGATTCCGGTCGCCCAGACTTGAGCGTCTGCGTTACCTAAATCATAAAATAAGCGGGATCTGGCATCTGCGTCTAAATGAGCGGCCGCTTCGTCCAGCAATATTAATGGTCTATGGTTGGTTTTTGTGTGAATTAATTTTGCATGCGCCAAGATTAAATTTAATAAAACCGTTTTTTGCTGACCTGTACTGGTAAGAAACGCAGGTAGATTTAATTTTTTATTAAAAACGCCGAAATCAGATTTGTGCGGACCATCTAAGATCATCTTGTCGCCAATTAATTCCCGGTTGTTTTGTAAATAATTTAGATATTTTCTTTCTACTTCACCTGTTGTCCCGCCGTCTATTAACATTTGTTCGACTAAACCCGATACTGTTATTGCGCAATCAGTTAAAAAGTAATTTAGCTCGCCCGCGTATTGAATTCTTGTCGAAGCAATAGTTACAGCGATTCCTGAAATTTGTGCGTCTAGTGCGTCTAACCAGTTTTTATCATTGCTATTTTTTAAAGCGTATGCCCGTTCCGATAATAATTTGGAAAGCCTTGCAATTCTTCCACTGTGCGCTGTATCAAAACTGGTTGCCAGACGATCGAAAAAAGCTCTACGTTCTGATGCGGTATCAATGAATAATCTGTCTTCTTTTGGGGTTAACCAAACCATTCGTAATTGATTACTTAAATCACTAAGAGGTGCGTTATCTCCGTCAATACGAGCATGGCGATTAGAATCTGTATTGTTAAAGTACACAGTAAGGTTTGTTTCATCATTTAGTTCCGCTGATACGGAAAAACCACCGTCACCGTTAAATCTGGCAAGCTCTGTCATTGATGCACCGCGTAATCCCCTTTCGCCAGATAACATAGATACAGCTTCTAATAAAGCGGTTTTACCTGCCCCGTTCGGTCCTGTAATTATGATGTTGCGTCGCCCGTGCGTTTGTATTCTGCACGTGGCATGATTACGAAAATTATAAAGAGTAATCGTTTTAATCATGGTTTGATGATACAACCTTTGCTGGAAAATTACAACGTTCAAAACGAAACGTCCGACAAGCGGACGTTTAATTTTGGAGGCCTGGGTCGGAATCGAACCGGCATACAAGGATTTGCAGTCCTCTGCATAACCACTCTGCCACCAG
>CASEJM010000012.1 GCA_949288265.1 uncultured Pseudomonadota bacterium
AGGAATCGAACCCTCATCCGCGGTTTTGGAGACCGATATTCTACCGTTGAACTATGCCCCTATTTAACTGTAAACTACCCGTCTTGCGTACCGTCTAACCCCGCAGTCTGGGTAAAGATAGCACACTCAAACAGAAAATCAAGCGGAAATTATTATACGTTTTTAAAATGTGGTCTGCAAGCAATAACTGAAATAACATTTATTTAAATTTTGTTTTTGTTGCAATTTTTAATTGCGTTCACTCCTGTTTTTTTTCTTCAATGTTTTATATTAAAGGGGGAGGAATCCATTGTCAAACCGCGTAGAACCGCCAATTTTGCTGTCTAGATTGATGACTTTCGTATTCGTGTCTATGCTGGTCGTGCTGGGGGTACTTGTCTTAACTTTGTACAACATGTACCCGCTTGATAGACCTCAAGTATTTTTTCTTCTTTCCGCCCCGAAAAATGATTTAAACGTCATATTAAGTGAAATGGTCCCAAATGATGAAAACATGAAAATCTATAAAAAGACTTTCTTACGTGAATACATCCGTGCAAGAAATGAAATTCTGCCAAACGCTCGCGAAATGCGCACTAAATGGGGCAACGACATTGACGGCATTGTATACTCATGGTCAACCCCAGAAATATATAATCAACTAACTCAGACCAACATGTGGAAAGCGTGGATGAGTGAATTGCCTGATTTTGAATTTTCTTGTTCTGTCGAGTTTGATAACGGGGCAATAGAACCGCTAAACGAAGAAACCAACGAATATACTATAAAGTTTCTTTATTTCTGTGCAGATAGTAATAGACAGATGGACAAAAAAGAGTATAAAATAAGAATAAAGTTAGATATGGACGAGGGGACCAAAATGAAATGGTCTGATCGCTTTAACAATCCGCTGGGAATACATGTTTCAGAATACGTGATTGAATCTGGAAACGGTGACCCATTGGACACTGGATATTTGGCTGGTAACGTCGAATAAGTTAAACGCACGAAACGGAAGGAAAAGGTATGACATTCAAAAAGGTTATAAAGTTAAACGTATCCGTACTATGTTTGGCAATGCTGTGTAACGGCTCTGCATTTGCCGAAGGCAAAAATTACGGCGTACAAAGTGCGTGGGACAATCCAACCGCAAATATGGCTGCGGGCAGTACGAAACCGGGTTATGCACAACTTACATGGTCAACGGGAAGTGTATTACCCATAAAACTTCGTAATGGTATGACTACGCTTATAACGTTACCCGCTGGCGAGAAAATTGCTAATGCAGTTGTTGGAAATGATGCTTTATTTTCGATACAGGCAACCCAAGGTGGCAGTACAATGTACATAACCCCCGTTGCCAGCAATCAAGGTTCTGATACTAACTTGATTGTAACGGGTGAATCTGGAAATCGTTATTTATTTTACCTGCGCAGCGAACCTTCAAATTCTAGTGAAATTACATATTCTCAGGTTGATGTTTCACTAGATGGAAACACAAACTTACCAAGTGCAGGTAATCCGACGAATGCAACCGGTGGTTCTTCTTCAATATTTAAAAAAGCGTCGAATACAACTAATACAATTGGTGCCGACGGGGAAGATTATGGTTGGATAAAATCAATGAAAATTGACCCGTCTGAATTTAGGTTTGATTTAGATATATATGTTCCTAATCCAGACGATTATGTAATTGCTCCTGAACGTGTATGGCGCGATCAAATATTTACTTACATTGACTTTGGTGACAAAGTCATTTCAATGACGCAACGTCCAGTTGTTTCACTATTAATTGAAGGTGGAGAATCACCAGTTAGTTTTCGTACAGATGGCGAAGATGGACGACTGTTAATTGTAGAAGCGGTTGGCGACATGGTTCTTCGCAGCGGTCAACGTATCGTCTGTATAAAGAAGCGTGAAAAACCGTTCTTGATTGCCGATACAGCATCTGTAATGGCATTGGCTGAAGCCAACGTTGCTCAAAGCATAATGTCGGGACAATCATTAAACAATATTGCCTATACCGCCGATGTAAACGCAATTAATGCATCTGCAAATGGTTATACAACTACGCCTATGATGATTGGTAACATGCAAATGGGTACGACAAGTGGTTATTATGCGCCGGCGGGTTACGCGTTACCAACCGCAAATTATGCTATAACAGGCACTTCAAGCAGCGGTCCATCAATGATTCCAACCGAACGTTTAACGGCAGGTTCTTTCTTACCGCAATCGAATATTCCGCTTATAACAAGTAATCAAACTGGTGTTGCAATTGAATTAAAATCGGATACTTCGGTAAAAGCGTTGGATGATTATTGGGCAAATCTGCTGGCGAAATTCAGCGGAGAAAACGGTACGGGTATTTTAACGCCTTATAAAGATATGGTATTCTATGCTGTTGATCAACAAGGTGTCGGTGATTTAGGTTCTGAATCATCTACAGGTCGGTTATACCGTTTACGTATAGGTCCGTTGTCTGATGTAAACACGGCTCAAGAATTGTGTAATAAATTATTAGAATTCAGCGGCATGACTTGCAACGTTGTAAGAATTCAATAATTAAATAACAATTTTATAATTGCGGATAGATATGAATAAGTTAAAACAACAGTTTTCTGATTTAAGAAAAAATACACCAAAGCACATACAATGGTTATTATTGGCTGCGGCTTTTGTTGTTGTGTTAATACTTTTGACCCTGATATTAACACGCGAAGAAGAAGAAACAATTGAAAACAAAGAAGATGTCGCAATTCTTCTAAACGTAACACCAGATTCAGTAGAAATGACCAATGTAACAATTGGTGCCGCGGATACGGAAACGATAACAATATCTTCTAGTGCACCAGTAAAAATTTTAGATGTACGGGTTTCAGAAGACACGCATGGTTTAACAGAAAAAAATACATGTACAACAGGCGTGACAATTGATTCTAATATTTCTTGTTCTGTTGATTTAACTTATAAACCAACTATATATGAAGAAGCACATGCTGCTGCATTATATATAGATTGGCGCGGTGTAAATGAAAACGCTACAAAAACAACAAAAGTCGTAATTGTAATTGGTTCAAAAAAAATAGAGTTACCAGAACCGGAACCGATTGCTGAAATAATTCCTGAACCAATTCCTGAAGAAGTGCCTTCTTATAAAGAAGAAATACAACAAGATTTAGAGATTATAGCTCCATCAGATCCTTTAATTTTTGATGAAGAAAAAAAATCAGAACCTGTTATTGAGTCTGACTATGTACGCCCATCTGAAGCTTGCTCTGATTTTGCGATGCCGGGTTATAATCTATCTGGCGTGCAAAGCGGTTGGATTCGCCCAAGTGGTGGCGCATATTATTACCATCCGTTTTCAGATAAAAGTTGTAAAAACCCAACAGGGATATATAATCCTGACAACGGAATAATAACAGATATAAACAATCACGCGCAAAAAATTGGTACTGACGCGGAACACATTGGGTATACCACAATACAAAATGGCACGTTACCTCAATTATCTAATCCTGCCACAAACAAAACAGAATACAAGGCTCGTCAATTAACAGATGAAGAATTATTTAAGATGGCTATGCCGGAAGACACAGAAAAAAAACCATACGGTATAAACATTGAAGCGGCCCCTACCCCAGAGGTACAAATTGGCACAACAGGTTTAGCAGTATTTTCATCGGACCCATATGATAGACGTTTCGTTTTACGCCAATATAAGCCAATTCCAGCAACAATAGTATCCGAAGTTCGTGCAGACCCCAAAATATATAAAGAAGGTCAACCGCTGCCTGTTCGTGCAACTGTTGATAGAAATGTTTATGCAGATGATGGGCGCACAATCATTATACCTACGGGAACGCTTATGTTGGGGTATGTAGCGGGAACTTTACCAGGTCCATATCAAACAATAGGTCGTATGGAAATAAAATGGTATCAATTTATACTGCCAAGCGGCGTTGAATTTAATTTTGATGAAAATAATGCACCATTTTCTGGTGATTCACAAGGACGTGCAGGGGTCCCAGGACACGGAAGTACAGACTATGTTGAACAATTAGTTATGCCTATGTTGACGGCAATTGTTCCAGCCGCTGTAAATATGATTGCGCCGATATCCGATGCTTTTATAAACCAAATTGACTTAGATAATAACACGGTCGTTCAATCTGGTACAATAAGATCGTCAGAATTGGCAAAGAATGAAATTATTACTGCTTGGAATCAAGTTGCTCAAAAGTTAATTGTTGACGCAATGGATAATACAGTCCCACCATTTTCGATCGCGGCTGGAACCCGTATAACAGTTTATTCTCCTATGGATTTAGTGATAACTTGCGGAAAAGATAACAGCAAAGATTGTTCTGTAGATACAGTAGTCTCTGCAAGCGGAAAGGCCTCTAATGACGAAAATGCAAAAAATCGCAACACTCGGTTTGAAGGTTGGAAACAAGTTACACCGACAATAGACTATGACGATCCATCATGGGTTGGGCAGGTTCGTTCATTTAACTTTATGCCATTCTGTGCCCAAAATACAACAGACGGAACGTGGGATATAAAAACTGATAAAGATACACTAGAAGATATTATATACTCTGGTTACGATTACAGAACTATTTTGGCGTACTGTCAATCATTAAATTACCAAGCAATAAATAACGCAAAGCAAGATGCTTACTATAAAAATCAGGTAGATACATTTAAAAATACTTATAACAACAGTACTAGTACCGTTCCTGGTTCAACATCGTTAACAGGTATTAATGGCAACAAATCTTATAACGAAGATATACTAGGACTAACGTATGACGGAGATGTGATACAAAATCCGTTTGTTAGCACAGAAACCGCCACTACAGAAACAACAGGAAACGTCATCACATGTGAAGGTGGCGTATTGCCAGATGAATTTGGTTGCTGCCCAGGTGAAGTTTATACAGATATGGGCGAACAAGGTTTTAATTGCTGTCCAGAAGGTGGAGGTGATTGTTTTCCACCGATACTTTAAACATCCCGCTTATTAGCGGGTTTATTTTTTACAGCCCATTGAAATAATACAAGGAGGAAACTATTTAATATATATCTAAAATAAATAAACAACTATTTAACAAATGCGCCAATTCGGCGCATTTTTATTTGTGTCGATTAATAAATCAAAAAATTATCGATTCGTTAACAAAAGAAAAAAAACCTAAAACGAATCACTTTTCTGATTCGTCTTTCAACCAAAGGTTGTAATCTTTTACAGATTATCATTATTTGGCTATATATTTTTTTATAAAACTGACAAAAGGAGTGGAGAAAATGACAAACCCAAACGTACAAAACATATCGTACAATGCGGAAAAATTTCAGAATGCGGAACAGTTATGGTTTTGGTTTTTATATTCTAAATCCATACAAAACGGTTTTGGAAGAAATAGAGGGGTATCAACAAGACGTGCATGCGAATTGCTAGACGTAGAAACATTGATTACAAAATTATATCTATCGGGTCAATTAACAGAAGAGCAACTTAATGTGATGAAAAAGTTTGGTGACAAACGTAGAGCCCCGCATCAATATGTATGGTCAGAAAACAAAGCAGCAAGTTTATGGCGCAGTGCTATGGATATTTTAAATGCTGCTGCAACTGCACGTGGTTGGATAGATTAAATTTATACACAAAGGATATGATTATGTTGATTATAGGATTTTCACCGAATACGTCCCGTTTATTACCGCGCTTGTTTTGTCGCTTACCACGACACTGTGCACCAATATTACGTATTACCGAAAACAAATATATAATGCTTCAATTTGTTCGTCACGGTCATATCGCCAGAATATCTTTAAGCGCACGTCAAATTAGCTTATTACAACGTTATGGCTGGACTTTCATACAAGTAAAACATTGTTCATTTTGCAAATTACCCCCGCATATACAAAATATATATTCTTGCGTTTCTTTATGTAAATATTTATTAAATATACGAAATCCTTTTATTCAAACGCCACGTGCATTATACAAAAAATTAAAGCGCCTTACGGCGCTTTAATCATTTTTTTAAACGTTTAATATAATACATTTGCCCTATACCAAATATATTAGATACCGTCCAATACAACACCAAACCTGCGGGCATCCATGCAAATAGAACTGTAAACAAAATAGGCATCCATTTCATGGCTTTCTGTGTTTGTGCAACAGCGTCATTTTGATTTACATTTCCAGACGTTGTCTGCAGACGTTGCTGAAACCACATAGTTAACCCCATTAATATTGGTAATATGAAATACGGATCCATTGCGGCCAAATCAGAAATCCATAAGAAATGTGCGCTGCGCATTTGAACAGATATTAACAATGCCTTATATAACGCAAAAAATATTGGTATCTGGATTAACATTGGTAAACAACCAGACATTGGTGAAGTCTTATGAGTTTGATAAAGCCGCATCATTTCCATTTGCATACGAGCCTTATCATTAGCATACAATTTCTGAATGCGCGACATTTCGGGCTGCATCTTTTGCATCGCCATCATAGATACATATGACTTACGCGTTAGCGGCCACATTGCCATTCTTAACAATAAAGTCATTATGATTATTGCCAGACCATAATTCATAACAAAAGAATTTAACCAATGTAACAACCATAAAATTGGACGTACGAAGAACCAAAACCACCCATAATCAACGGTCTGGTCAATACCAGCAATCATACCATCGGCAGCAACCAACATCCGTCTATCACGAGGTCCAATATATAAATTAGTTGTTATGTTCTTTTCTGTACCTGATGCTATAGAAACAGCATTAGCCGCCACATCAGCCTGAAACATATCACCCAAAGCCTTTACCCGCATCGTCTGATCCGGGCTGATGATAGATAAAACTGTTTCCCAATACTGATCTACGAAACCGATAAAACCTTTTGTTGTAGAATACGCAAAAGACTCTTCTGCAATACGTCGCCAATCTTCATGTTCAATATCAGAATTCACAAACGCAACTGCACCAGTATAAACACCCGCAGAAGATTTCATATCATTAGCCCGCACAATTCTTGCATAAGGTGCCACGGCAATTTCTTTATTAGACGCATTATTTATCGTATCATTAATTGATATGACATAACCTTCTATAGTAATTTTTCTTGAAAATTTAACACCATCTGAATTTTTCCACGTAGCAACACCATCTTTTTCAGTCCATACAGTCGTTGCCGTAGGCGCAGTTGTACCATTTGACAATAAACCGACTTCTGCAAAAGCCCCTTGGGTTCCTAATAAAGTTACAGGTGCACTTTCATCATCAGACGCATTAGAAGCGTATTTTAACAATTCAACATTTGATATACGTAATCCCTGCACATCTGCTGTCAAATCATCCGAAGAAATTTCTGTTACAGGAACCAAAGACAAATCTATACTTTCCACACTTTCTGTTTCTGTTTCGACTGTTTGTGGCTTTGGTCCCATCCACCAAGACATTACCCACCAAGCAGTTAAAAATAATACCACCCACCACAGCATACCAGCAAAAGTTGATTTTTTCTTATTCGCGTCACGCGCGGCATTCCATTGCTGAAAACCAGATTTGTTATCTAAATACTTTACCATAATTACTTACCACCCTTATTTATTTCTTTCATACAGCGACGGCGCGCCAATATAAAATTTAATATCAACCACGCAACACCAATGACAATGCACATATCTGCAACATTAAAAGCAGGATAATGCCATCCACCTATATGAAAATCCAAGAAATCTATCACGGCCCCAAAGCGTACCCTATCTATTAAATTACCTATTGCCCCCCCCACAATCAAAGCCAAAGGCGCACATTCATATTTGGGGGCACGTGCAAATAAATAATAAGTTATAAACCCGATTATAAAACCCGTTCCCACAATGATAATCATTGGTGCCGCTTCACCTATTGCCCGTAACATTGAAAACGAAGCCCCCGGATTCCACGTAAACACTATATTAAAGAAATCGCACAGCTGAGCCATTAAATAAGGTACCCCCACTACATCCCAAGCCGCCCCATATAACGGAATGGTACCTGTTATTAAGTATAACAAAATACCTTTTGTAATTTGGTCAGCGAAAACAGCCGCTAAAATTATTGCTATATATTTCCAAAATTTATTTTTCATTACGCTTCCCCGTTTTTCGAAATATAACAAGACAGACGCACAAAATCAAATATAAAAGTCCCGTTAACGGGACTTTTATTTTATAACCGCATTTAATTTAAATATTATCTGCGATTGTCTTGCCAACACCGGCATAATTATCTTCACGGAATCCGTTCAATAAATTTTCTATCCGTCTATCAGATACCCCTAAATGAGTTAACACACCTGCCCCCAACATAAATGAAGACTCTATAGTTTCTGGTAAAACCTCTGTCACGCCTTCTTTCAGCAATTCCTTACTATCCGCTAGATTTCTGGCACGTGCAAAAATTTTAACCTTAGGTGCAATGTGTCGAACAGTTAATATGGTATCACGTGCTGTAGCAACATTATCTAATGCAACCACAACTGCTTTGGTACGACGCGGCATCAATCCAAAATCTCTTAACACAGCTTCGCTGCTGGTATTACCATACACTACATTAAATCCACGTTCACGACCGACCATAACGGCATTTACATCTAAATCTAATGCAATATATGGTATATCTTCGGCCGCTAACATCTCTGCAATTATTTGTCCTACTCGCCCAAAACCACAAATCATAACAACAGGTTTTACACTTTTATCTATATCATCTATTGAACGCAACGGATATTTTGATAAAACCCAACCACGTTTTCGCAGTAAATCAAATAAAGCCATCAATATAGGTGTAAGCATAATTGACACTATTATTATTGCCGTTAAAATTTCTTGATGCGCCTGCGGCAAAGCATCTATACCTGCAACTTTCATCGTTTGCAGCATCAGCAAACCGAATTCACCACCCTGGGCTAATATTAAAGCAATCATTGCGGCATCAGGTACAGATACGCTACGAACACGAGCCACAATAAAAATGGCGCAAAACTTTATAATGACTAACCCTACGACACCAGCAAGAACAATATACCAATTATGTCCCAACAAAGGCAAGTCTAACCCCATCCCCAGCGCAACAAAGAAAAACGCTAAAAAGAGCATAGAATATGGTGTTACTTCAGCACTAACTTGATGTCTGTATATAGTTTCAGATAACAACATACCAGCTAAGAATGCGCCTAAACCTGTCGGCAAGCCTATAAAATCCATTCCGACGGCACCAAGTATAATGGTTAGCATTATAACTAGTAAAAAAGATTCTCTGGACTTTAATTTTGCAACCAAACGCATCAACGGGTTTAATATAAAACGCCCGACAATAACAACACCTAAAATCAAAGCGATAGATAGCACAAAAATATCTATTGCGGTTGCTCCAAGATTAAAAGTCTTACCCGCAAAAACAGGTAACATTGCCAACAACGGTATTGATAGCAAATCTTGGAATAACAATATGGAAAAAGTCTGCCGCCCCATATTAGTATTTAAACGATTACTATCAGTTAATAATTGAATATCTGCAGAAGTACTAGACATTGCAAGCAACAACGCTACCATTATACATCCCAATATCGTCCAAGATGTAAAACCTACTAATATAGGAAACAGCATAAAAGCAACCATTAAAACCTGTCCGGCACCGAAACCAAATATTGTGTGACGCATTTCCCAAAGACGTCGCATATTTATTCCCAACCCAAGGTTAAACCATAAAAACAATATTCCTAAATCACCTAAAAAAGTCCACGTATCCGAAAGCTGAAATAAATTTAATGCAAAAGGTCCAGAAATTATACCTGCAAATAGAAAAGCTACCAGTGCCCCTATATGTGCGACACGCAAAACGCATACCAAAACAAACAATATTGCAAAAAATATTAATATTGGTAATGTCATTCCTCTCTCCAATTATTATATATATTATACCAAATCTTGTGCCAATCGCGCAAACATTTCTGGTTGTAAATCTTCTGCTCTTTCCGTTCCACTTAAGCCATATTTTGCCCAATCAACTCCTGGAATTATTCCTCGTATCATTTTTCGTCTTTGTCCAAATAATTTCGCGGTTATTTTTTCTAGTTTATTAACATCAGAAAGCGATTTAATCTTTTGTGCATTCGGAATAATTGATACAACCGCGCTTTGAACTTTAGGTCTTGGAACAAATGCTGTATTAGGTACATCAAATAAAATTTTAGAATCCGCAATCAATGACGTTAAAACAGATAAACGCCCGTATTGCTTATCACCACAATTTGCCACAATGCGTTGAGCAACTTCTTTCTGAAACATTAATGTCATTGATTTTATTAATTCCCCTTGCGCGACTTTCGTTAACCATTTAGTCAACAGCTCGGTTCCAACATTATACGGTAAATTAGAGCAAATCGAATATTCTTTGACACCAAGTTTTGCAAAATCTACTTTTAATGCATCTTCATAAATCACGGTTAAACGCCCACCCGATGCCGTAACAATTTCATCTAATATAGGTTTAGTTGTCTTATCTTTTTCAATCGCAATTATGCGCTTTGCACCCGCCATCAGAATTGCCCGCGTTAAACCACCTGGCCCTGGTCCAACCTCTACAACAGTAGTATTTGTTATATCTGGTATATTTCGTGCTATACGACTGGTCAAATTTAAATCGAATAAAAAATTCTGCCCAAACTGCTTCTTAGGTTCTAAACCTACTTCTCGCATCATTTCAGATACAGGTGGCAAAGAATTCATTAAATTCTCATTCATAATTCTTTGCGCCCCCCAAATGCCAAGGACAAAGTCCCATCATCTAAATAATCAAGGTCACCCCCCAATGGAACACCCGAAGCCAACTCGGAAAACTTTACTTTTGCTTCAATACCGATAACAGACATAACATAATGCTGAGTTGTTTTGCCTTCCACTGTATTAGGCAACGCAAAAATTATTTCATTTATATTTTCATTACGAATACGATCTGATAAATTTGCTATATTTAAATCATCTGGCGTTGTACCAGCAACCCCAGATAGTAAACCACCTAAAATATGATACCGCCCAAAAAACACAGAAGATTTTTCCAACGTCCAAACATCTGACAAATCACGCACTATACACAACTGTCCGTTAGCCCGTGACATATCACGACAAAATTCACAACTACCTGCATCTGCGTCTGTTAAAACCCCACATATTGGACAGGGACGAATGTTTTCCGCAGCATCTAAAAGAGCGTTTGCCAATTTTTCTGCCCGTCCGGTTTTATCCTGCAACAAAGACAACACAATACGCTGCGCTGCACGAGAACCTAATCGCGGTAATTTCGCAAACTGTTTAATTAACTTTTCTATTTTTGAATTCATGCTTATGATCTAATAACTTTTAGTGAAACACATAACAATCGATACCATTATTCTGAGCACGACTACGAATATCTTGCGCGGCGGATTCTGATAAATTATTCACCCGCACGCGGAACATTCCATTAGGCGCAGTTTCAATAACAGCAGAAACTCCAAGTTTATTTTTCACGTTATTCACCTGAACCTGCGCAGAAGAACGCGAAGAAAACGCCCCAAATTGAACACCTGCATTTCCGCTTTTATTTCCCGAATAACTTCCGGTCGGTGCACTTTGCGCTGTTGCGGCATTATATGCCGCCTGGAATGTTGTAGGCGCAGACGAATACCCCTGTGAGACGGGCGCACTATAAGAAACAGATGGCGCAGAATAAGTCTGAACAGTGGTCGTTGGTGCCCCTGTACCAACTGCTTCGAAACCGCGATTTAACATGCTTGTGGCAACATTTGCTCTGACATCCTTATTTTCGGCACCTAATACAACTGCTATTAAATGATGATTATTACGATTTGCAGTGGCAACTAACGAATAACGAGACTTATTCGTATAACCTGTCTTCATCCCGTCACACCCCGGGTAAGTACCTAACAACCGATTACCATTTGTGTACGTTTTCCCGTTATACGTCCATGTTTTAATTGAAAAGTATTTCCAATATTGCGGAAAATGCTTATACACAGCCATTGACAATAAAGCAATATCACGCGCCGTCGACATATGATCATCATCAGGAAGCCCAGAAGAATTCTCAAAATTAGTTCCTGTTAATCCTATTTCACTGGCAACACGAGTCATCAAACCAGCAAAATTTCCCTCCATACCACCTTTTAAATTTTCTGCCAGTACCCTTGCGACATCATTGGCACTTAACACTGTCAAAGCTTTGATTGCATCTTCAACTTTTATTTTACTGCCCGCCTTCAAGCCTAACTTTACGGGCGATGCAGATGCAGCAGACTGCGAAACAATTAAATAGTCGTCCAAATGCAAGCGTCCATGTTCTAGGGCATCAAAAGTTAAATACAATGTCATAATCTTAGTTAAACTGGCCGGATAGTTCTGAACCGTAGCGTTTTCCTGATAAAGTACTTTACCGCTATCCATATCAGCAACCAAGGCCGCCTTATACTGTGCACCATAAGCAGGTACAAGCAATATAAAGCACATAAAAAATACTCCTAAAAATCCTTTCATATCAGTTTTAATATTAGTAAAAAAATAAGGTGGCGGTCAATACAAAATCCCGCCACCTTTACAAAGATTTTTATAAAATTAATCTAACGTACGCAAACTAATTTTATCTTCGTCTACAATAACTAATTTTCCGTTGTTTACCCCAAATTTACGCGCCGAATTAAATGCGTCACGCTGTCCGAACAAATTTTCATCATAAATAGGGAAAACGCCACGCGCAAGACACAGTTGATTGGCGATCAATCTATCACGACATACCGCAACGATTGGTATATCCGGTTTACGGCAAGAAATCTCTGTTGCAGTAATAGTATCACGAGCGAATACAACTATCGCAGACGCTTTATTTAAATAAGCCATTGACGCAACACTTCTAGACCAATCATTTTCAGGAACGTTTTCAACGCGTGACCAATCATAAGGATTGGCAATTGCATCCATATCTGCATAAGATAAAATTTTATCCATCGTTTCAATTACGTTTACTGGATTTATACCAATGGTTGTCTCTTCTGACGTCATCGTAGAATCTGCCCGTAAATATGCCGTATTAGCAACGTCTGTAATTTCCGCCCTTGTTGGAAATTCACTATTAACCATGGTTCCAAGCATTTGCGTTGCCATAATCACAGGTTTATTCATCTTACGACATTCTCTGATTATATGACGTGAAATGGCAGGTAATTTTTCAAACGGAACTTCTACTGCCAAATCACCGCGCGCAATCATTACACCATCTGCCACAGCTGCAATTTCTGTAATTCTTTCGACTGCATTTGGCCGCTCTATTTTTGCGATTATTTTTACGGGATGGGACGTACGCGCAACAATAAAATCGCGTACTTCGGCAATATCTTCTGGTCGCTGCACAAAAGAAATTGCAACCCAATCCGGATCTTTTGTTAACGCATACTCTAAATCTGCCCTATCTTTTTCAGTTAATACAGAAGTTGCGATTTCTGTATCTGGAAGATTAAAACCGCGACGAGACCATATTTCATTTCCCCGTACAACAGTTGCGACAACTTTATTCGGTTTGACGGAATCAACAACCATTTCTATTTTACCATCATTTAATAATATTCTATCGCCTTTGTTTAAAGACTTCATAACATCGGCATCTGGTAATTGAACACGTGTCCCGTCACCGAGTGTTGCATCATCATCAAAAGTAAATTTCTGACCAACTTTTAATGGGTATTTATCTTCTGTTTCAAAGTTACCTATACGATGTTTCGGTCCCTGCAGGTCAATCATAACTGCAACCGGCATATTTAATTTTGCGGAAACTTCACGTATTAAATCAATTTTTTTACCCTGCGTTTCACCTGTATCATGGCTAAAATTTAAACGGCAGACATTCACGCCCGCTTGAATCATTTTAGTCAATGTTTTTTTATCCTCACATTTTGGACCAATTGATGCTGTAATTTTTGTAAATCTATTCATAATTAACTCGCTTATTTTCTAGCTTTGTTTTTCTTGATTTTTTCGATTTATGATATATCATATAGTTCATTAAAAAACAAGGGGAAATCTGCAATGAAGAATGCAAATCATGGTGCAATTGACAACCAGCAATTAATAAGTATCATTGAACGAATTGAAAAATTAAACGAAGAAACTGCTGCCATTGCCGCGGATATAAAAGAAGTTTATAGCGAAGCAAAATCAGCTGGTTTTGATCCGAAGTATATCCGTCAAATGATACGTTTACGCAAAATGGACCCAGATGAATTGGATGAAGCTGATGAATTGACACAAATGTATCGTAACGCATTAGGTTTGTAATAAAAAATTCACAAAAACTTTTGGTAAATAAAACCCCGAAATATTCGGGGTTTTATTTCATTTTTTTATATGTTTAACTGCAGCTTCTATAAAAGCATTAAACATAGGATGCCCTTTATATGGGCTTGACTGAAACTCTGGATGAAATTGCCCAGCAATAAAAAACGGATGATTTTTTAACTCTATGATTTCTGGTAATTTTCCATCTGGGCTTCGCCCTGATATAACCATACCGGCTTTTGCAAATTTTTCTTCCCAAGCAATATCCATTTCATAACGATGACGATGACGCTCTGAAATGCGCGTTTCCCCATATATTTTATGTGCCAAAGTTCCAACCGTAATTTCACAAGGATATGCACCTAAACGAAGCGTCCCCCCCATATCTTTTGAGTCATGATCCGGCATAATATTTATTATAGGCGTACAATTTTTTGCAAATTCAGTTGAATCAGCATCATTTATTCCTAAAACATTTCGTGCAAATTCAATTACAGCAACTTGCATACCTAAACAGATACCCATGTATGGAACCCGGTTTTCACGCGCATAACATGCCGCGGCAATTTTACCAGAAACACCGCGAGTCCCAAAACCACCGGGAACAAGAATGCCATCAACTTCTGAGGCCTCTTCAGCGTCAAAGCTTTCCGCGTTTATTTTTTTTATATCCACGTGAACATTATTTTGTATACCAGCATGAAACAAAGCCTCGTTTAATGATTTATATGCATCAGGAACGTCAAAATATTTACCAACGACCCCTATTTTTACATGCGGTAAATCTGATTTTAAATAATGGTCAATTTTTTGAAACTTGTCCACATTACCTGTAGCGTTCGGTAAATCAAAATGAGCGGCAATTATATCAAATACATGCTGTGCATCATACGCCAAAGGTATTTTATATATATTATCAACATCTATTCCACTTATGACGTTTTTAGCAGGTAAATTACAGAACATTCCTATTTTTGCTCTTTCTTCCGACGTCAGCATACGAGGTGTTCGTACAATCAACATATCTGCCTGTATACCATTTTCCAATAACTCACGTACGGACATCTGCGTCGGTTTGGTCTTCAGTTCTCCACTTTTCTCTAAATATGGTGCCAAAGTTAAATGCACAAACATAACATTCTTACGGCCTACATCATTGGCAAACTGACGAATTGATTCTAAGAATATCTTTCCTTCTATATCTCCAACTGTTCCACCTATCTCGCACACGACGAAATCTGTACCCGTTGACGCAGAAATATACTCTTTAATCTTATTACTAACGTGAGGAATCATTTGAACAGTGGCCCCTAGATAATCCCCGTGTCTTTCCGCATTTAAAACGTCCCAATAAATTCGCCCACCGGATACAGAATCATTACGTGAAAGTTTTACCCCCAGAAATCTTTCGTAATACCCCAAATCTAAATCCGTTTCAAAACCATCATTAGTAACATATACTTCACCGTGCTGAAAAGGTGACATAGTACCAGGGTCAATATTTAAATAAGGGTCAAATTTTCGTGCATGAACAGTATACCCACGCGATTGAAGAAGGGCGCCACAACTTGCCGCCGCGACGCCCTTGCCTAAACTTGATACAACACCACCGGTAATGAAAATATATTTTGCCATAAGAACGCCTCCTTATGGGCTTTCATCATACGAAATTTTTCGTTGCAGCGCAATCAAATAAATTCCTATACTTTTTATATGAAAGAGTTATGGCAAAATCAATCGGGTAAATTATTTTTATGGGTGCCATTCTTAATGGCATTCGGTGCCGGAATCTACTTCAATTTTCCATTTGAGCCAAATTTTATTTTCAGCTTAATACTAGCTTTGTGTACATTAATTTTATCAATCATTAAAGCACCTATTATGATTCGTGCTTTATCTTTGTTATTTTTCGGTTTTTGTTATGCGGCAGTTTTTACACACATAATAAATACACCACAAATTCCACATGGTTTGCATAACATACAAATAATTGGTAACGTTACAAACATTGATTATACATCTGGTAAATCCAGAGTTTACATAAAAACTGACGCCAAAAATATTAAAGCTGGCACTGGTTCAGCTATTATTAGAGTATCAATTAAAAAGGATATCCCTTTACCAAATATAGGCGATAAAATTAAAGCACAAATTGGTTTATTTCGCCCAAATAATTCGGACGCACCTGAAACTTTTGATTATGCACGCTGGGCATACTTTAATCACTTAACTGCAACGGGTTATATGAATGATTACGAAATAATCTTACCGTCTTCAAAAAGTAACATTTCTACTTTACGAAATTACATGCATAATAAAACAGAATCCTTTCTCGTAGACACATTAGTATTAGGTTATAAGAATGCAGTTCCCGAAGAAGATGGTCCAATATGGACGGCAACAGGCGTAGGACACGTTTGGTCAATTAGTGGTTTTCATATAACGCTGGTATCTGGTTGGTTATTCGCAATATTCTATCTTATATTTCGTTCAATTCCCGCGGTTACTAAACGTATCCCGGCAAGAATACCCGCTTTGATTTGTGCATGGTTAGGTCTATTGTTTTATTTATTTTTATCGGGATGTGATATAGCCACCATTCGCGCTTTTATAATGGCAAGTCTTGTTTTTGCCGCTTTCATTTTCGGAAGAAATGCAATTTCAATGCGTAACGTATCCATTGCTTTCTGTCTTATATTCTTTATGAATCCCCATTTTGTCATGCAACCAGGCTTCCAATTATCATTTGCAGCGATATTCGGTTTAATATGGTTATGGAACGATATTAAACCTAGGATGCCCAAAAATAAAATTCTTAAAATAATATATACTGCCACATTAACATCTATAATTGCGACTATATTTACCGCACCTTTTGTGATTGCTCATTTTTATAACATACCGATTTATGGTTTAATCGGCAATCTGATATTATTACCTATATTTTCTATTGCCATCATGCCCTTAGTTTTATTTGGTGTATTTACTGCGTTATTTGGTTGCGTAAGTCCGATAAATATTGCCGAAGAAATTTATCAATTTTTGCTTATAATCGGTAATAAAATTGCTCTTCTTCCAAATGCCACTTTAAACATGCCACACATACCAAATATCGCGCTTGTCTTTATAATTCTAGGTTTTGTCTGCTTGATGTTCGTTCAACCAATACGAATCAAAATAAATTATATTTTATTCATATTTTTTGTGTTTATAGGAATTACTATAACCGCGCTTCACCCAAAACCATTGTTTTACGCCACTTCAGATCATGAATTAGTAGCTTTTGTTAACGATGAAGGTAAACTTGAATTCAATAAATTCAAAGCATCTAATCATTATTTTACTTTTAATACTTGGAAACAAATAAATAACGAACCAACGGAAACTAAGAATGTACGTCGCAAACCAATTAAAGGCCTATGGAAGTATGAAACGTCTAAATTTAATTTGGTATACATTCAAAAATTTGTACCGCTAAAAAATAACATCATAAACTTATGTAATGATGAAAGTATTGATTATATTGTTTCTTACTTTGATATAGATTCGCCAAAATGTAACCATAAAATTTTACGTGGCGGTTTCGTAATTTACCCATCAGGAAAAATACGGCATGTTAATCACAATCGCCCATGGCATAGTCAGCACTAACAAAAAACAAACCAGACGCAGGTGCCGTTGGGCCCGCGGCACTTCGGTTCTTTGCAGAAAAAATTTCATCTATGTCATATACTTTACCAAGACCGATTTCAACCAAAGTCCCGACCATATTACGTACCTGATGGTGTAAAAAAGATCGGGCAGAAAACTCAAATATTATATAATCTCCGCTACGCTTTATGACACAAGAATCTAAGGTTTTAATCGGGCTTTTTGCTTGGCACTCTGCTGCACGGAAACTGGTAAAATCATGATGTCCAACCAATTTATCTGCTGCGCAGCGCATAGCAGGAACATTTAACTTACGCGGTACCCACCAAACACGATTTTTTTCTAATACAGGATGAGCCCCTCGATTTAAAACAATATACCTATAATTACGACGAACGCATGAAAAACGTGCATTAAAATCATTTGATACTTTTTCACAAGATAAAATTGAAACAGGTGAATTTACCAAATAAAAATTCATAGCTCGCTTAACAGTTTGCGATGATTGATCTTTATCTAAATCAAAATGTGCAACCATTGCAATTGCATGAACCCCTGCATCCGTACGCCCCGCCGCTATAACATCAGGACGTTCCCCACAAAATTTTTCAATGGCATCTCGTAGTATAGATTGGACAGATGGTCCTTGACGATTTTCTTGCCAACCTATTAAATTCGTACCATCATATTCAACTGTTATTTTATACCTTGTCATTACCTTTCCAAACATTTATTACATTTTGTTTTTTCTAAAATATCTGTTATTTGTGACTGTAATTCTATGTACGTCTTACAATTATGGCAATTCATTCCAAAGCACTCGATACAATTACATTTACCGAAATCATTATATTCTGATAAAACTACATGACAATGCCATAAACCGCACATCTTTTTAATATCTGTCTGCGATTTTTTATTTTCAGACGCCATTTTTTATTTTCCTTAATCATTAACGAGTATTCTGATCACTTTTATACTTTT
The DNA here is from genome assembly GCA_949288265.1 of uncultured Pseudomonadota bacterium. Lineage (GTDB taxonomy): Bacteria > Pseudomonadota > Alphaproteobacteria > Rs-D84 > Rs-D84 > Enterousia. Next base: position 19,011 of record CASEJM010000012.1, read on the forward strand.
TTGCATATTTAAAACGATTACACCAACTGTCAAAACTTACTTTTTCAGGTCCAAACAATATGAACTTAAACATATTAGTTTTAGCACATGCATAATATAATTTATATTCAAGAAAATAGGCACAATATTCACAAGTCTGTGGAAAATCTTTTTGCTCTTTCTTTGTCATATACAACCTCTTATTTACCTAATTCTACCTGCGCGCCCCGTAATCCATTTACAAAGCTTTTCCAATCCATTGGATTTTTACCGCTTGGCTGAAGTCTAATTATTTTCAACACCCCGTTTTCAACGCGCGTTTCTAAAATCTTTACATCAATACCATTTATTTTTGTACGCCCCGCCCCAAGTGCACGTACCTGATTATGTATTGCATACGCACCACGTGACCAATCTATTATTTCGTCGTCACCAGTAAACTTATGCGTATATGTTACGTCACCAGTTTGTGGTATTGGTATATATTTTTTCGGATCTGCAAGATATTCTACTAGCATATCAGCACCTAAAGCAGACACTAAATTTTCTACGTCTTCATTAGTATCGTTTTCACCTATATCAAACTTACGCCGCATATAAACATCACCGGCGTCCAATTCTGATTTTATCTGCATTAAACATACAGCACTTTGCCTATCGCCGTTGAAAATTGCCGTACGAATTGGTGAAGGTCCTCTATATTTCGGTAAATCGCTGGGGTGAATGTTTATACACGAAGCAGAATTTAAAACGTTTTCGCGCAAAATTACACCATAAGATACAACCACCACCATATCCGGTAAAAAATTATAATCTTTAATGTTAGTATATACCGGTAAATTATTTTCTTCTGCCCACAAATTCACAGGCGACGACGTCATTACTTTTTTTCGCCCCATCGGTTTCGGTGCGCGCGTAAAAACAGCAACTATTTCGTGACCTGCTTTTAATATAGCATCAAACATTGGAACGACAAAAGCATTTGTCCCCATTAATACTAATTTCATTTTTTATGCTTCCTAACTTTTCTCATCAACATTTCACGACGTACTGGTGATAAATAATCAATGAATAAAATACCGTCTAAGTGATCTGTTTCATGCTGAACTATACGCGCCGGCAACCCAGACATTTTAGCCTGCAACAAAGTTCCTGATTCATCTGTCCATTCGACGTCAACTGATTGCGGACGTGTTACATTCGCATAAACAGGTAAGTTATCCGCCCCCAAAACAGACAAACAACCTTCTTCCATCGTGCAAAGCTCTGAACTACGAGTCAGAATTTTTGGGTTTATCATCTTAAACACTTGTTCTGATTCTGGGTCCATCATAACCAAGAACCTTTTTAATTGCCCTACTTGTGGTGCAGCCAACCCAACACCGTTCTGATTGCGCATCATCGCAACCATTTCTTCTAAAATATCTAATACCTCTGGAGTGATTTCGGTTATCGGTTCACATTTTTCGCGCAAGACCAAATCACCACAAAGTTTCATTTGCAACATTTATAAATCCTTTTATAATGGATTTTACCAAAGGAATCATAAATGACAACTTATATTTTCGTCTTACTTTTCATAATTATAGCATTATTAATCTTACTGCTGTTTCGTCGCCCAACCGTTGACATTTCTGGGCTACGTGAGGATAATGCCCGTTTACGGGAACGTCTTGCGGAGCGTTTAGGTGCCTTAACCCAGAACGCCATAGAGCTAAAGAACATTAGCGGCGACATTGCCAACTTCAAAAACATTCTTATGGGTAATAAACAAGCCCGCGGAACATTTGGTGAACGCCAACTGGAAGATCTTGTTGCCGATATTATGCCACCTGAAACTTACGCTTTTCAAAGCGTATTAGAAACGGGCGTTCGACCAGATTGCATAATTCGCCTGCCATACCCACCAGGGGATATGATAATCGATAGTAAATTTCCACTAGAAAGTTATAACCGTATGACTGCAAACTCTGCTGACGATGGCTCCAAAAAGCAATTTGAACTGGATGTACGTAAGCATATAGATGCTATTGCTGAAAAATACATAATTCCCGGTAAAACAGCTGAATCAGCTATGATGTTCATCGCATCAGAATCAATTTTTGAAACGCTGCATCGTGAATATCCAAACGTTGTTGATTATGCCAACCGTAAAAAAGTATTTATAGTATCCCCATCTACTTTATGGGCAACATTAAATACTATTCGCGCGGTATTATCGGATATAAAGATTAAACGTGTTGCTGATAAAATAAAACGAGAACTTAATTATCTTTTGGCAGATCTTTCAAGATTATCCGAACGAACCGGAAAAGTACAACAACACTTTTCACAAGCCACAAATGATATAGAACAAATACAAACATCTATCGCAAAAATAACACCGCGCGCAGAAAAATTAAGAGATATGAATTTTGGCGAAGAAGATTAAAAAAACAGGGATTTATTTCCCTGTTTTCTTTTTTAAAATCTTTTCCTGTAATTTCAAAATTTTATTTTCTTTATCTTTAATGGTTTCCATTAATTTATCATTTTGTATCCGTAATCTTTCGATATCTTTACGATGAATAACTATCTCATTAGATAATCGTTGCGTTTTCTTTTTAGTAACCCCTAACATTATCAGCGCACCTGATACCGCACATATTATGCCGACCGTCAAATCATATAAAACGTCTGTTATAACCATGGTACAGATTATAACAGATGATTTTTTTATTTCATTAGGCGGATTTTCTTAAACCTGTTTTACTGTCTACCCAAACCTGTTCATCCGCTATTTCCATCAAAGGCATATCAGTCTTGCTATCTGAATAAGAACGAACAACATGCGGAATTATCTTATTCTGTTTTGCCCATTCGTCCATAGCCACAACTTTATTTGGTCCCCAGCACAAAAATTCATACTTCCATGGTTTTTGTTTATCCATCCGAGAACTTAATACGGCATCAAATTTTATATCTTTGACTAATTCCGGTATCATATAGTCGGGGCTAGCAGAAATAAGAATAACTTTATGTCCCTCACTTCTTTCTTTTGCGACCTGTTCTTTTGCCCAACCAAAGCGCTCTCTCTTATGCAACTTTATAAATTCTGGACCAAATCTTTTCACCATTTCTGGTGTCAGAAAGTATCGCGAAGCATGCCGCCACCAAACGCCCTTTAAATTAAACTGCTTTACCAGCATAGCGACACCTATCAACGGCAAAAAGAGCCAAGGGCGTAAAGAATTTTTAAAACAATACTTAACGAAACCTACGTTAGAATCATTTGCAGATAAAGTTCCATCAAAATCAAAAACGACAACATCTTGTTTTTGTAACATTTACATTCCTTTAATAAATTCTGACAGATTATAACAACCTTTTTCTTGCGCTGCAATTTTTATATTGTTATGATTTGATTGTTATCAGGGGTTCTGATAATGGGGTTTAGCGACCCGACTTAGACGTCAACAACACAACGTTATGTGCTGTAAATAATAACTCCAACCTCGGTTGGAGGGTGTGGAAATATGTAGAATACCACCACTATTTCTAAGATAGTCGCTAACCTCCAACCACCTAAACAATGGTGGTTTTTTCATTCGTCACAAACAAAAAAGGAGGTTGGGATGAAAAAAACGCTTACATTTTTTTTGATTTACTTCGTTACAACCATAACGAATTCTTATGCTGCAAAGAATTGTTGTATACAAGATTGCGGCTTAAACTCATCTTATGATTCCAGTTGTACAAATGAAGAAATTTGTAACTGTGAACTAGAAATAACAACAAATAACACATCACATGTAATAACAACTGTGACCGGCACACGTAAACTTGGCTGTAACGGCACCATAAGATACGCAGAATGTTTAAGATCAATACCGCGTTATACTTGTGAAAATGGATATTATGGGACACCATTAAACTCAACCTCTGGTTGCAATAAATGTCCAGAACCAGGAACATCAAAAACGCCTGCTACAGAGCTATCTCAATGTTATATTCCTGCCGAACGAACAAATTCAGATTCTACGGGGACATACATTTATACAAATAATTGTTACTATTCAATATAAAAAACAGGGGGAAGTCCCCTGTTTTTTATTTTTTACGTCTAAGTTTATTACGCAAACGTTCTACCATAAAGAATAATGCCGGTGTCAGAACGAACGTAAATATCAAGCTTGCTAACATCCCACCTATCATGACGGCGGCCATTGATGTTTTCATTCCATCGGCACTCCATAATTGTGGTAACATACCTGCAATAACAGCAATTGACGTCATCAAAATCATTGACTTTTTATCATTCAGCTCTTTCCACAACGCATCATAAGCCTTTTCACCTGATGCCACACGAGCAATTGTTGGTTCCAAAACCAAAATATTATTATTTACAACAAGCCCGACTAACATAACGCACGCCAACATTGCGGCAACGTTCATTGACGCACCAGATAAAAACATTAAGATAAACACACCAGCAAAGCTACTAATTATGGAAGTAGCAATTGTAAACGGATGAGCCAATGAATTCATAATTGCTGCCAATAACATATAAGTTAGAATGACAGCTAATAAAAACGCGTTACCTATTTCTGTTGTTGTTTCACCCTGAATTTCAGACATTCCACCAAATTCAGTTCCATATCCTGTTTCCCAATTTATTCTTTTCAAGATAGACTCTATCTTTTTTTGCACCGGGCCCATTGTAGACTTACCGATATTAATATCAATTTCTGTGATTCTATTTTTATTTATACGACTAATATCAGGGGTAGCTTTAACAAGCTGTATACTTCCAAGTTCTGACAAAGGCACCATACCTTTTTGAGAATTCACAAATACATTATCAAACATGCTCATACTTTTAAAAGGTTTTGCAAATTCTAAAATTATTGGATATTCTTCGCCGTCTTCTTTATACTTATAATTATCGTTACCATATAAAGCGGTACGAAGTGTTGCACCAGCATAAGAATTATTTACACCCCAAAAATTCATTTTTTCTTGATCTGGTACAAACTGCGTTTCATACCCGGGTTTCTGCTGTGCAAGAACCGCACTTTGAACTTCTGGCAACTGATTTATCATATCTAAAATTTGATTCGCATAAATTTCACGCTTTTCATCATCTTCACCGTATACGTTCAATACTATATCCGCAGAAACGGCACCACTAGAAATTGTCTGCCCCGCTCGAATTTGAAATTCGACATCTGGGATTTCCGACAAAACAGGCAATATTTTACGAGTCAGTTCTTTATCAGAAACTTTACGTTCAGACACATCTTTCAAAGTTAATTTTATCGCCATATTCTGTAAACCTCTATCACCTATTTTTACAGATACAGCAGTAACGTCTTCGAAGTTTTTTAACTTTTCTTCTATCTGTTCGGCAATTTGTACGGACTTTTCATATGTTGCCCCCATTGGTGCACGTGCCGTTATATTAATTTCATTTGCATCAGTTGACGGTGCAAATTCATTTCCGATGAAACCTGTTAACATAAAAGAACCAATCAATATTGCGACCGCCATAACAACAACTTTCCACGGATGAGAATATTGATAACCGAACCATTTATACAAACGTGAATTACGTTCTAATTTCACTTCTTCTTTTTTCTTAATTTTTTCCTTACTTGATAACCTTAATATTTTTGCGATCATCATTGGTGTTAAAGTAAACGAAAACATCAATGATAATAAAGTCAGATAAACAACAGTTAATCCAAACTGATTCATAAATTGACCGGCAATACCGCTCATAAAAGCCAAAGGCAAGAAAACAACTACGTTAGTTCCAACCCCTGCGAAAACAGGTACTGCAACTTTCTTTGTACCGTCAACTGCGGCAGTTTCTGGGTCTTTACCGGATCGCATTTCTTGTAATGCAGACTCTATCAAAATGATGGCGTTTGATACCAACGTCCCCAAAGCAGAAGAATACGCCAACAAAGTCAATGCATTTACAGTAAAATTACTTGCATCCATAAAGAAAAAACCAGCAATCAAAGAGGCAGGTATAACTACACCCGCAATAACTGTAGAACGCCAATTGCGTGTAAAAACCATTAAAACAAGAACAGTAAATAATACGCCTAAGGCGATTCCCCATATGGTGCTATACGTATCGTCTGCAACGGCAATAGATGAATCAGAAATGATTTCCATTGTTGCGTCTGGAAATCTAGATTGCAAATCCGCTTTAAATTCTGGTAACTGTTTACGTAATGCTTTTGAGACGTTTATAGCATTACCATCAGAAGCCTTTACAACAGAAGCAATGATAACGTCATTACCATTATACCTTGCACCGTTTTCAATATCTCGCGCTGCATCGGTTACGGTTGCAATATCGTTTAATTTAAACGTTTGTCCTTCTGCTGTAGTTAATTGTAAATTAGAAATTTCATCAACACTTTTGAATTCTCCCATAAAGCGAACATTTGACGAATCTGTACCAAATTCTATTTTCCCGCCAGGTATGTTCATATTATGTACACCCAGTGCAGACACAACATCCATAATTGTTGCGCCACGTGCCGCCAATGATTCAGGGTTTAATTCTATACGGACAGCTCGCGTTTCACCCCCAAAAATACCTACACTAGCGACACCCGTTATTCCGGTAATTTTATTAGATAAAGAATCATCAACATATTCTTGCAAATCACGTAAATTTGAACCGCTAATTGCAATATCAATAACAGATTCTTCCAAAGGATTAAGCTTTTCTACGACGGGTTGTTCCATATCACTTGGAAATTCTGATAACAAAGAATCTAATTTAGTCTTAACTTCAGTGGCTTTGTCATTAACGTTGACCCCTAAATTAAATTCGGCCATAACAAAACCACCGTTTTCGAAGGCTTGCGAAGTAATTTTCTTTAATTCTGATACTTCTGATATTGCGTCTTCTGCTTTTTTAATAACTTGAGATTCTATTTCAGACGATGCCGCACCAGGGTAAATAAAAGTTGCCGTTACCATAGGGAAATCAACAGAAGGCGTACGTTCTATATTCATTTTCGGGAAAGATACGAAACCTAAAACCACCCAAAACAATACAAACATTACAGTTGTAACAGGTCTGCGCACGAAAAATTTTAACATCGTAAAAACTCCATAAAAAATATTTATTAAATTTATTTTTTGATTTGAACTTTCTTACCGGCATCTGATTTAGATAAAATGACGACGTCACCATCTTTTAAACCATCAACTAATGCAACTTCTTGGTCTTGACGTATAATTGATATCTTTTTAGGTGTTGCGATACCGTTTTCTGAAAGCATAACCACATTATCTTTTATCGCGTATAAAGGAACAAAATATCCATTAACTCTAAATTCAGCATATTGCAGACCGTCTTTTACCCCGCTTGTACGAATAATGTGCATTCCTGTATTTAAATCAATATCTTTTGACACTGATACAATCTTACCTTCGCCGATAAATTGCCCCGCCTTAAATTTATCTATTCTGGAAGATGATATAAAAGCTTTATTATTTTTTATTTCTATAGGATCTCGTAAAACACCGATTTCTTTTTTCATTTCAATCGCGTATACAGGTGCCCCTGTATCATTGGCATAACGATATGGATTAAATACAGACATTGCTTTTTCAGATCCTATTGCAGCAAAACGAAATACTACCCACGCAAGCAATGCTATACCACAAGCCCCATATAAAATACTTTTAAATTTTTTTGTTTTAATTTTATTGCGTAATTTTTCCATTTTTATTCACCTAATTTTTTTATAGTTTCTGCAGACATTAAAATACTATACTTTGCGTTTAACAACGCCATATCTAACTGATACAAACCTGCTGACACTTCGGATAATTCTATTGCAGACGTCTGCCCGGCAGCGAAACGTTCACTGGAAAACTTGTATGCCTTAGCCGCTAAATCACGCGCTTCTTCTAAAGTTTTTAAATTACCGCGCAGGTGGTCATATCGATCTACAGCTCTTGCATATTCTTCCGTCGTCATTTTTTTTGCTTTATCCAAATCTTGACGAGCCGCTTCAGCATTCATTGCCTCCACAGTGGCATTAGCCATATTTACTCCGCCACTAAAAATGGGAACTTGTAAAGCCAATCCCCAATATGCAGATTGCGTGCTAAAACCGTCAAACACATTTGGAATATTATCACCCATAGTAATATAGTTATAAGAAGCGGTCGCCGCCAATGTCGGCAAAGCTCCGTCTCGCTTGGATTTTGCACTTCGTTCATACATTTGAATTTGCTCATTTAAAACATCCCACTGCGGTGTAGAATTTAGTTCTCTTGCTGCATCTAAGTCAGGAAATGTTTTTGGAAATTCATCCGTCAAATTTAATTCTTCGTTGATATCAATTCCTGCCAAAATCTTTAGCATTCTATGTGCTGTATCACGATTAAATTCTGCGTTGGACAAATTTATTTCTTTTGTTGCTATATCAGATTCAATCTTAACCAAATTGCTACGATTTGCTCTGCCTGCAGAAGTTAAACTTTTACGCGCAGCACGCGCAGCATTCAAATCTTGACGAGATATCTCAACAATTTCATCCGTCATTTTGGCAGTCCAATAAATATCTGCAGCACTATAACGAACCTCACGACGCGTTAATTCATGGCCCGCCTCTGCCATCTTAATAGCAGATTTTACACTTTTAACAGCATTTCCTATTTTACCAAAGGTGTAAATTGGCTGCGTTATAGAAACCCCCGCCATAATCAAACTATCAGCAATATCTATTTCATCAGGAAATTGAACTGGTTTAGTTAAGTATTGTGATAACACCCCTCCAAGTTCTGGAGGAATAGAAATTTCGTACGACTTCATCGGATCTTTTACATTTACTAAATTCATATATGTCGCCGTACCTTCAATCTTAAACCAACGATTAGCATTCGCGACATCCAAAGAAGCTTCTGCTTTTTTTACGTTGGCATCGGCTTTCTTTAAATCCTGAGACTCTGCTACAATCCTATCAATTGCGTCGTTTAAAGACAAATCCATTGCATATGTACCACCCGTCCAAACGGTCGCACAAGCTAAAATTGCAACCATTTTAATATTACGCATTTGCCAGCTCCATTTTAGTTAAAATTTGATTTATTGTTTTTAACGACTTAGTTAACGCATCTTCGTCAGAACGAGATAATGTAGAAAATAATTTTTCTATCATACTTCGCATACTTTCCATTGCTTGAACCGCAATTTTTTCACCGGCAGACGTAACTGAATACCAAGTATTACGTCTATCTTTTTCATCTATTTTTCGCAAAACGAAACCATCTCGCTCTAATTTTCTAAATGCGGCACATAAATTTGGTGCCGTCACCATTTCTCGATGAGCAATGTCTTTTAATTTAGCGGCCCCACCAATATGCAAACGAACCAAAATAATTAATTGTTGCCTGGGGAAACCAGATAAAATAGTAGAATCCTTTTTTAACCTATCAGATAATCTATCCAAAATAAAAAGATTAGATTCCAACAAATTTATAAATTCTTTCCGGGCCATTTTATACCTCTTCTTGCAAGATAAGCAACTGTTAATTATTAAAAACTTTAATTATTATAATTTTTAATAAATAAAAAGCAAGAGTAAAAACACAATTTTTTAATTTTTTTACAATGAAAAAACAAAAAAGAAAAATGTTATTGCAAAACCTTAAAAGATATATATAATTCTAGGTGCTTTTGGGGTGTCGTCTAATGGTAGGACAAGAGATTTTGGTTCTCTTTATCATGGTTCGAATCCGTGCGCCCCAACCAAAAAATTTATCCCGCTTTACGCGGGTTTTTTTTATTATCTTACTTTAAAATTCGTACCAATTAGATTCTGTTTTACATCCATCATTTTATCATATTCTATCTGCGCCCGCGTTTTTATTCCATTTTCTATTAAAAACTTCTCTTGATCCGCAATGTATTTTTCTTGTTTACTTCTAGTTAACGCCCCCAATTTCTTACCGTATGGCGTTGAAAAGAACTCTGGTGCGAACCCCATTTCCCAAGACAAGCGGACTCGGTCTGCATCCCAAAGGCACGCAGATACCAAATCGCTACTATTTCTACCAACGGTATGCTCTTTTACGGCCTTTACAATTCTTTCTACATCA
>CASEJM010000013.1 GCA_949288265.1 uncultured Pseudomonadota bacterium
AAGACGGCTTTATAATACAAAATAAATCACCTACCGCCAAGGCTTATTTAGCATCAGCAGAAGTAAATCGTTTTGCAGTTTCAACCAGTTTTGCAAAATTTGCGTCACCAGCATATGCCATTTCGGCTAAAACTTTACGGTCTAACGCAACACCGGCCTTTTTCAGACCGTTCATAAACTGGCTATATGTCATACCATTACTACGAACAGCGGCATTAATACGAACAATCCACAAACCACGAAACTCGCGTTTCTTTACGCGACGATCACGATATGCATATTGTCCAGCCTTCTCTGTCTTTTCGCGCGCTGCACGGTATGTAGTACTATGACGCCCCAAATAACCTTTGGCACGCGCCAATATTTTATTATGTTTTTGTTTAACGGTGGTTCCGCGTTTTACTCTTGCCATAAATCTACCCCCTTAAATTATTTTAACCCATATGGAGCCAAGATTTTAGCCTGACCAACCATGTTTTCATTTAAGTACTGTGGTTTTGACCCAGCGTTATTTGCACGCTTGGATTTATGACGTAACAGTTTTTTGTGAGCGTTTCTAGCAACGCGAATTTTACCGGTTGCTGTCATAGATGCGCGCTTTTTCAAGTACGACTTCGTTTTTAATTTTGGCATTTTTCACCTCTTTAAGTTCACCTGATGGCAATGCCTTTGCCATTTTGGTTTGATCTAACACGGGTCTTATTTTGGCATAATTAAATGAAAAATCAAGTTTTTATTGAATATCTGCTTTTTAGCGTCTAAACTTATGCCCGATGAGCCAGAATAAAATATCTTCGCGGTTAAGCACAATCATTAAATCTGCTTGCGCAGCAGCAGTACTACCGATATTGTTCATATATATAATGATTGCTAAACCAGACTATACAATTATGAACGGTTTGGCTCATATAGTCTTACCTGTTGCGAATTGGGTTGGTGACATAATTACATGGCCAATACGCGCCATAGGATCAACTGTTGATAACATAAAAGAATTATCAAATTTGCGCACAGAAAATGAAGAATTACGCGTTAGACTTGACGATGCTTTAAAAAATAAAAACATTTGTGAAGTAGCAATTGCGGAAAATCAAAAATTGGCTCGTGAACTTGATATAGTAGAAGAACAACCACGAAAAGCAATAATCGCAGATGTCACTTATGACAATACAGCATTTAACCACAGTACTTTTCTTATAAATAAAGGTGTAAAACACGGTTTATCTGAAGGTATGGCCGTTGTATCTACGGACGGGATGTTAGTCGGGATAATAAACGACGTGGCTCCTTATTTTTCACGCGTAAGGTCATTAATAGATTCTTCCACCAACGTCGCTGTCCGCATAGCAGGTTCGGAGGTCTATGGTTTTCTGCAAGGCAACGGTTCCGAAACCCCAACAATGGGATTTTTTAGCGATCCAGAATTTCAACCGTCGACTGGTATAAAGCTATTAACAAGTAATATAAGTGGGGTATTACCAAGCGGTATTCTTGTCGGCGAAATGATTAACGACACAGACGTAAAAGTAACACAACCAAAAACTTTATCACGAGTAATTGTGTTACAATTCGACACACAAAACGAATATAAATGATTAGATACAAAATAGTAAACTTTTTACGTGACGCGTTCCCTTTCATCGCCGTAATAGTTTTATGGCGACTTTCTCTTTCATTTTGGAATCCTGCTGGAATATTAGCAATCATACCTATATTTTATTGCTCTTTTGTTAAACCTGTACCATGGTTCACACCTTTTGCAATGACATTTTGTTTTTTAATTGACTATCGATTTGATACTTTATTTTATTGGACAATAATGTATTGCCTTTTTTATGCTATAAACGGTTTTCAAACATTTTTTGATATAACAAGAATTGATAAGAACGCACTACATGTTTTCATGGTGTTTTTTGGTATATCTACGCTAATACTTTCGTTACTTCATATAAATATAGAAAATATTATAAGAGCAATATGGCTTTTTGCCTGGGTATCGACTTTATACATACCTATAACTGCACTTATAAAGAAGGTGTATGATGATAGATAAAGAAGTTGCACGCCTTTTTGATAGACGAAGTGCATTATTTTTAAGTGCGGGGGCAATACTTACCTCTGTTTTAATTATGCGTATGCTTCAGATGCAATTATTTAATTATCGTGAATACACAAAAAAAAGTGAAAATAATTCTTTCAGAATTCAAATAAATATGCCCGAACGCGGGAAAATATTGTCTTCGTCTGGAACCCCAATATCACGCGATACACAAACTTATAGAATATATATAATTCCAGAAGAAGCTCTTGATTTAGAAACGACTATATCAACTGTTGCAAAAGAGCTGAAGTTAAAACGTAAACGTGTGGACCGCATATATAAACAAATTAAAAAGCAGGCTCCTTTTCAACCTGTATTAATTAGTGAAAATTCTAATTGGGAAGAACTTGCAAAATTACAGGCTAAAAACATTCCGGGGCTTCACGTTAGAAATGGTTTTACGCGCGTTTACGAAATGGGACCCGCTGGTGCGCAAATATTCGGTTATGTTGGTGCACCAAGTGAACCTGTACCAAATGCACCTTTTATGACAACTGGTATCACAGGGCTTGAAAAACGCTATAATGAAGAATTAACTGGAACCCCTGGACAAACGGTTATGATTACTAATGCAGTCGGTCGTGTAACCGGAGAAGACAAAACCCAATTTCGTTCTGCTATCACTGGTACAAACTTAAAAACTACTATAAACGACGCGGCTCAAAAAGCAATGTATGACGCATTGATGCAACATAGGGCAGGTTGTGGTGTTGCTTTGGATATTGATACAGGTGATATTTTAGCAATGGTTTCGACCCCCAGTTTTGACCCTAATATGTTCGGAACAGATGACGGTGAAGAATACATAGATTCATTGCGTAACGATTATATGAAACCTTTTATGAATAAAGCTATCGAAGGTTTATATCCTCCTGGATCAACATTCAAAATCGTTGTCGCATTAGCAGCATTAGAATCTGGTGCTATCACAGCAAATGAAAAAATATTCTGCCCAGGGTATTGGGATTATGGTGATAGAAGGTATCACTGTTGGGAACAAGAAGGTCATGGTTGGGTAACGCTTGCCGATGCATTAAAACATTCTTGCGACATATATTTTTATCAACTTGCGTTACGTATAGGTATTGATTCTATAAAAGACATGGCAATTAAACTTGGGTTTACACAGAAATATATGGACGGTATATTATCGCGTGAAATGCCTGGAATAATTCCAGATAGGTACTGGAAAGAAGAAGCTATAGGTTATAGATGGGTACATGGTGATACGATTATTTCTGGTATCGGACAAGGGTTTACACTAACCAACTGTTTACAATTAGCAATAATGATGGCAAGAACTGCATCTAACAAAGTAGTAATGCCAAGACTAATTTTAACAGACGAAAAACCACAATTTGCAAATCTTGGTCTTCAAAAAAAGAATATAAAATCTGTTCTAACTGGTTTGGAAATGGTTACTAAAAAAGGTGGTACCGCAGCAGGAAGCGCAATAAACGTAAAAGGTGCAAGAATGGGTGGTAAAACTGGTACATCACAGGTAAGAAGTATTTCCCGTGCAGAACGAGAAAGTGGTGTATTGACCAATGAACAATTAAAATGGAATATGCGAAACCATGGTTTATTCGTGGGTTATGCTCCGACGACTAAACCTAAATACGCCGTATGTGCCATAACAGAGCATTCTGGTGGCAGTGGTCCCGCGGCTAGAACAGTTGCGGCAACTATGAAAGTATTATTAAGCGAAAAGAAATAAAATGGCCCGTCAAACACGTGTTTCTAATGCTAGTATGATGAGTTTTTCAGAAAAACTTAGTCGATTTTCGTGGGCTATGTTTATCCCTATGTGTTTAATACTAGCTATATCAATTGTAGTTTTATATTCTGCGGGTGGCGGATCTTGGCAACCTTTTGCTTTATCTCAACTAATAAAAATTATTTTAGGATTTGGCGTTTTCTTTTTCGCGGCATTTACAAATATAAAAACGTGGATAAAATCTGCTTACATAATATATATCATCGCTTTAATTATGATCGTACTAGTTACATTCGTAGGTCATACAGGTATGGGGGCACAAAGATGGTTAAACCTTGGTTTTTTTCATATACAACCATCAGAGTTAATTAAAATTGCATTAGTTTTAGCATTGGCTCGTTATTTTGCTTGGATGAATTCAGTAGAACTTACTCAGATAAAAAATTATGCAATTCCAGCCTCTATGTTATTGATTCCTTTTTTATTAATAGTTGCTCAACCAGATTTAGGTACGGCATTATCACTTGGTATGATTACTGTTGGTATGTTTTATATCGTTGGCGCACAGAAAAAGTGGTTCATAATCGCGATTATTCTTGGTTTAATGGCGGCACCGCTTGTATGGTATGGCGGTTTACATGATTATCAACGCGATAGAATAATTACGTTTGTAAACCCTGATCATGACGCACAAGGAGCAGGTTATCAAATTAACCAAGCAAAAATAGCTTTCGGTTCCGGTGGTATGCTTGGTAAAGGTTACATGTCAGGAACTCAATCACAACAGTCTTTCTTACCGGAAAAACAAACTGACTTTATTTTTACTATGCTTGGTGAAGAGTTTGGTTTTATGGGTGCTTTTGCGCTATTAATGCTTTACACAATAATAATTTTAGTCTTATTCTGGTGCGCAAAAACCTGTAGAAACAGATTTGGGCAACTTGTATGTTTTGGTTTTATGTTGAACTTTTTCATTTATTATTTTATAAATATCTCTATGGTTCTGGGGTTAATGCCGACTGTTGGTGTACCACTGCCGTTAATGTCTTTCGGTGGCAGTAGTTTATTATCACTAATGTTTGGTTTTGGTTTATGCCAGAACGCTCACATTCATAAAGATCAACAATTATCTGCCAAAGGAAGTTAAATATTATGAATTTACTTATCGTAGAATCACCTTCAAAAGCAAAAACTATAGAAAAGTACTTAGGAACTGGATGGCGTGTTATCGCATCTGTTGGTCATGTACGTGATCTTGTTCCAGAAAATGGCAGCGTTGACCCAGAAAATGATTTTGCAATGCAATGGCAGATTATGCCTGGAAAAGAAAAGCAAATTAAACAAATTATAAACGAGCTAAAAAAAGCAGATGCAATATATCTTGCATCTGATCCTGATAGAGAGGGTGAAGCCATAGCTTGGCATATTCTTGATATATTAAAAGACAAAAACGTTCTGAAAGGTAAAAAGGTATATCGCGTTGCATTTCATGAAATTACGAAAAAAGCCGTAACAGAGGCCATTCAACATCCTCGTGAAATAGATAAAGATTTAGTAGACGCTTATCTTGTTCGTAGAGCATTAGATTATTTAATTGGTTTCAGTATATCACCATTATTATGGCGTCGTAATCTAGGACGCAGCGCAGGAAGAGTGCAATCTGTCGCTGTAAAACTAGTCGTTGACAGGGAACAAGAAATAGAATCTTTTAAACCTATTGAATACTGGTCTTTGACTGCAAAATGTAACATAAACGATACAGAATTTAACGCGTTATTATCAAAAGTAAACGGTAAAAAAATAGAAAAAATGACAATAGAAAATCGCGCGTATATGGATGAAATCCTTGAAAAAATAGGAAAACCAGAAATTTACGCAAATGTAATTTCTATTGATAAAAAGAAAACAAATCGTCGAGCAGCGGCACCTTTTACAACAAGTACATTACAGCAAGAAGCGGCAAGGAAATTATATTTTTCATCAAAACGTACAATGGCAACTGCACAAAAATTATATGAACAAGGTTTAATTACATATATGCGTACTGATGCAACTAATTTATCAACAGATGCTATAAATGAAATTCGTAATTATATATCAAAAAATTACGGTGAAGAATTTACACCAAAAACACCAAATATATATGTAACAAAATCTAAAAACGCTCAAGAAGCACATGAAGCAATTCGTCCAACACATTTTGATAATGCAGATCTAAATATAACCGGGGACGAAGCAAAATTATACAATTTAATATGGAAAAGAACTATCGCTTGTCAAATGACTAATGCCGAATTCGATAGCGTTTCTGCAGATATAGAAACGGAAAACAAAATGGCTGTTTTTCATGCGGTTGGAACAACTCGTACTTTTGACGGATTTATGCGTGTTTATACCGAAGACAAAGACGAAACAGATGATAATAACGAAACAAAATTGCCGTTTTTATCAGTTGGCGACAAAATAACGATAAAAAAACTTGAACCGGAACAACATTTTACACAACCGCCAGCCAGATACACAGAAGCGTCTTTGGTAAAAAAACTAGAAGAATTAGGCATAGGACGTCCATCTACATATGCAACTATTATGTCAACAATAGTTGATAGAAAATACGTGGAACAAGATAAACAACGTCGTTTTCATCCGACGCCAGGTGGTTGGGTAATATCTGCATATTTATCAAAATATTTCAAAGATCTTGTTGATGTCAATTTCACTGCAAAAACAGAAGATACATTGGACGACGTTTCAAACGGCAAAAAAGAAAAATTAAGCGCTTTGAAAGAATTTTGGAAACCAACATCTTTAATGATTGACGGTGCCAAAGAAATAAAAACAACTGAAATAATAAATACTATAAATGAATTTATGAATTCTCATTTGTTTTCTGATGGTAATAAAAAATGTCCTAAATGTAGCGGAAAATTAGGTATAAAATTATCAAAATATGGTGCTTTCATAGGTTGTGATAATTACCCAAAGTGTGATTATACAAAAAAATTAGAAGATATTAATCTTGAAAAAGAAACTGAAGAAAAAAAAGAACAAAAACAAAATATAAATATAGACCTAGGAGAAGGTATTTCTTTTCGTATAGGAAAATTTGGTCCATATGTTACAAACGGTACTAAAAACGTTCCGGCTAAACAATATAACGCAGAAAACATAACTTTAGAAATTGCGCAAGATTTATTAGAAAACGGTATAAAAAAAGCAGAACCTATAAATCTTGGTAATAATCCTGAAACAGGTAAACCTATATTCTATTATGCTACAGGTAGATATGGCGCATACATTTCATCAAACCGCGTAAATGTTTCTGTAAAAGAACAACCAAGTCTAGAGACCGCGATAGATTTAATAAATAATAAAAAAACAACACCTCGATTTAAAAAAGCTTCAAAAAAATAATGGCTAAATATGACCGAAATTTTACAGATGAATTGCGAGAACGACTTTCTATTGTCGATGTAGTTGGAAGACGTGTACCGCTTGTAAAAAAAGGTCAAAACTACTGGGGTTGTTGCCCTTTTCATAATGAAAAAACACCAAGTTTTTCTGTAAACGAAGAAAAAGGTTTTTACCACTGTTTCGGGTGCGGTGAACACGGCGACATAATATCATTTATTATGAAATCAGAAAACGTAGATTTTAAAACAGCAATTACAGAACTAGCGGCACAGGCCGGTTTAAAAATGCCTGATTATAAACCAAAACCAGCTGCACAAATTGAAAAAGAAGAATCTTATTTTCAGATAATGGAATCTGCGTGTGACATATATCAAAAAAAACTATTCGATCAAGACGGTGAAATTGCATTAAATTATATAAAAAATCGCGGTTTTTCTGAAGATATGATAAAAAAATACCGTATCGGATATGCACCTAAAAATAATATAATTGCAAATAAATTCGTAAATATTAAACAAGAAAATTTAATGGCTACAGGTATGTGCAGACGCGGTGAATACGGTATGTATGACTTTTTCAGAGACAAACTTATGTTTCCTATATTCAACGCTCATGGTAAAATAGTTGCTTTTTCTGGTCGTAGTTTAGACGGCAGCGAACCTAAATATATAAACACAACCGATACAGAATTATTTCATAAAAGAAAAACTATTTTTGGTTTCAATTTTGCTAGAGATGCAATTCATCGTGCAAACCGCAGTATAGTAGTTGAAGGTCAAATTGACGCAATTCAGATGCAAAGTCACGGATTTCCAGAAACAGTTGCGCCACTGGGCACTGCGTTAACCGAAGATCATATATCTATACTATGTAAAGCAAATAGAAATATCGTTTTTTGTTTTGATGGCGACACAGCAGGTCAAAAAGCTGCAGCCAGGGCTTGTGATATTATAATGCCTTTTTTACGCGATACCTCCGAAGTTAAGTTTGCTTTTGTAACAGGTGGTAAAGATCCGGATGAGGTTTTAAAATCAGGCGGTGAATCTGCTATGCATAAAATAATTGATGACGCAACACCATTGGTAGATTTTTTATGGAGTATAACAAATTCTGGTTTTAATGTGTCCACACCAGGTGGCAGAAGCCAAGCAGAAAAATTTTTAAAACAAAAAATAGATAAAATTACAGATGTTGATTTGCGCCAAGAATACGAATATGAATACAACTCAAGAAAATTCAACAATTGGCACAAATGGAAAAAATCAACACAAAATATACAAAAAATATACTTACCGCAAATAGACGATATAACTAAAAATACCGTAATTTTTATAGTAAATACTTATCCAGAAATAGCTGAACGCTACGGAGATTTCCTTGCTAATTTGAATATAGATTTTGAATCACCTGTTCCAGAAATGAATATGGATGAAAAATCCGCAGAAAAATATATTGTTTCTTTAAAACTGCAAAAATACATAGAATATTTACAGAAAGAAAAAAGAGATTTAACATCAAAGCTTCTATCAGGTGAAAATACTAAATCAAAAATCATAGAAATAGATGAAAAAATAATAGACGCACAACAAAAAATAGATACTCTTATATCAATATAAAAGCCGGTAAATACCGGCTTTTATTATTTAAAAACAGAGCATAATCTCTTTTAGATTTCTCTAAATTGTAGGCGTTCCCAAAAATATTTTTATGTACGCCTCGTTATTCATTATGACACGCTTATATGATACTTTGATAATACTTAATATGTCAATTATTAAATAAGAAATGACATATATCACCATCCTGCATAATATACTCTTTTCCGACTAAACGCATTTTGCCAGCTTCTTTAACAGCAACTTCGCCGCCAAGTTCTATAAAATCAGATGGTGAAATTATTTCTGCGCGAATGAAACCTTTTTCAAAATCTGTATGAATTTTTCCAGCCGCTTGCGGTGCTGTCATACCTTTGGTAATAGTCCAAGCATGCGCTTCCTTTGGACCGACTGTATAAAAAGTCTGCAACCCTAACGTCGCATAACCTGTTCTAATAACTTGGTCTAAACCCGATTCTTTTAAACCTAAATCGTCTAAAAACATTTTACGTTCTTCTGTATCAACTATCTGCGCAATTTCCATTTCTATTTTAGATGATATAACTAATACAGCTGAAGTTGCGCCATATTTTTTTTGAACAGAATCTGAAAATTTATTGCCTGTCGCTGCCGAAGCTTCGTCAACGTTACATACATATATAACTGGTTTCGCAGTCAATAAATTAAAAATAGATGCATCAACACCAGACGAACGTGCAGGTATACCACGTCCAAGCGCATCCTTAATAGATTTCGCATTTTCTAACTGTTTGATGGCAACTTTATCTAAACCATGAGCCTTCTTTTCAAGATTTTTTATCTGTTTATCAAGACTTTCTATATCGGCCAGCATTAATTCAGTTTCTATTGTGTCTATATCCGCCAAAGGATCTATACGACCATTAACGTGAACAATGTCATCATTTTCAAAACATCTTACAACATGAATTATCGCGTCTGTTGATAATATATTACCTAAAAATTTATTACCTAACCCTTCACCAGATGAAGCACCTTTTACTAAACCAGCAATATCGACTATCTCTAGTTGTGTAGGTATTATTTTCTGAGATTTAGCAACTTCTGCCAATTTATGTAAAGTGGCGTCTGGTACTACGACTCTGCCTGTATTAGGTTCTATCGTACAAAAAGGATAATTTTGTGCATCGGCAGCAGCACTTTGCGTCAGCGCATTAAAAAGTGTAGATTTACCAACATTTGGTAATCCGACAATTCCGCAATTGAATCCCATATTTAATTCCTTTATAATGCTGATAATATGTCATACATGTGGGACGAATTCAATATAAAAACCTTTCCAGCGGAAATAGTTGTTTTCCGTAACGGTATTTTTTGCCCGGAACTATCAACTTTACCAGATACCGATTTTTATAAAACTTACGAAAAACCGATACATATAATATATGTTGGTGAAATTACCGGTAAAAACCAATTAAATATAAATATATTCACAGAAAATCAGAAATTTTTTTTAAGTGCCAATATAAAAAATAAAAAACCGGCTTTTTTGAACATTTTTATCAAAAATGCCGGAAAAAATTCTGAATTTCGCGGACAAATTATGCTGGAAAACGAAAGCGAATTAAATTTAAATTGCACAGTAGAACATGCAATTCAAGATACCACAATTTTGTTAAAAAATAAATTATTCGCCCATAAAAATACTATATCTAAATTATCAGGAATTTCGATCATAAACAAAAATTGTAAAAATGCTGTATCAGATATAAGTTTTTCTGCACTTGCCGATAAAAAGGCTTGTGTAGAATTTTTACCAGCACAAAAAATATCAGCTATACCTAAAACAGCTGATCATAGCGCATCAATTTATCGACCTTCTTTACAACAAATAGAATACCTACGCACTTCTGGTTTAACAGGTTCAGAAGTAAAAAACGTTTTAATAGAAGCTTTTCTGAATGATTTTTCTTTATTTTAAAATTCTATTTTAACGTTCATAATCTTTTTTACGAATTTCTTGTTTAGTAATAATTTTCTGTGTACCAGATTTAAATCTATCTACAGATTTATTTTTAGAATATTTTTTTATCAACTTTTCTACTTTTTTATCAAAACGATCTAACCTATCTTTATAATATCTAATCCAACGACGACTAAAACGTTCAACGGTTTCATTTTTTCTTGGGGATATATATGAAAATTCATTCATACATTTTAACCAATCTTCTTTTGTGGCATTTTTTTCTATCTTATTTAAATAATCTTTAATGATATCAACTAAAAGCTTACCGCGGCTTTCGTTAAAATTACCACCAGATAATAAAAATATTTCTATACCAGCCAAATTAGCATACATTTCATCTTCAACCATAGTATAACCAACCCATTTGAACATTTCTATAATTTTACTATCCATTCCAGGTTGGGGGATAGTACGAATATATGATAATGTACGTTGTTTCAAATTATATTTTCGTTTTTCTTTTTTATTAAATACACCTTTTATAAAATCAATTCCTGGAAAAGATTTTTTATAATGTTCGGCTTCTAATTCTTTAGTTTTACGATAGGCATGTGTTAATTCATGAGTTAAAATTTCTGCTATCATAGGTTTATCTATTTTTATAGAGCCTTTATCGACTCTAACTGGCATATTAATGTTCAACTCTAACTTTATTTTACCGTTTTTTAAAGAATCCCCATTAATAAAGAAAGCGTCAGCAAAATTTTGAGCTTTCCCATTATCATACTGTTCAGGCGTTAATCTATAAAAACAAAAAAATACACGAGAAGTATCATCTCTGATAAAATCGGGACCCAAAGCAGAGACATCTGACGAAGATATCCTATATATTGTTTCATATTGAGGGTCTTTTTCCGATAGGTATTTATTAATATATTTATCTATTACGTATAAAATATCTTTTGATTTCATAATATTAACTTTTAAGTTTTTAATAAAAAAAACCCCTGAAGGGGTATAAAATAAAAATTATTTTTTTCTAAAACCCTGTTTTGCCTTTAATTTAGGATTACTAGGGTCAATTAATATAACCTGTTTACCACGACGAATTTGTTTTACATTACCGCGTTTCTTCCAGGCTTTTAATGAACTTAAAAATTTCATCTCTAAATCCTTTGTTCTGTGGCAATTATAAACACTTTTTATGAAAAATCAAATAATATATTAAATTTTGTTGTTTTTATAGGCTATGTTTATTTTGCTGAAAAGTTTTTTTGACTTTTTATTAACAAGTTTTCAACAAAAAAACGCAGGATTTTTAAGCTTTTTATAGATTTTGTTGAATATTTTGTATTTAAAATAAACAGTTGATTTTTATATAAATTTTTAACAATTTTAACAAATTTTAATAAATGCTTTTTATACTTGTTGAAAACAGTTGAAATTGTTATAATTCTAGCAATAGGTGGGAGTAAAAATCCAAAAATGAAGCAGCAAGTGTTAAAAGCATTAGCAAATCCTGCGCGCATATTTTATGTGCCTTATTCGCTTGCAGTGATTAATTTTGCCATACAATTCATTATTTTTATTGTTGTTTTTATGGTAAGTTTACTTTTGTATGGCATTGAAATAGGGGATTTACCGTTATATTTTATGATATCTGTTTGTGTGGTTCATATGGTTTTGGCTTTTTATTCAAAACGTGAACCGCAGTTAGGACAGATTATATCGGCAAAAATACAACTTTTAAAACATAGAATACCAAGAAAATTGGCGGCGTAGATATGAATGGTTTTTTTGAACATTTTGCAGGTGGAAATTTTCCTTTAACAGCTACTATTTTAGTAATGCTTGTGCTTTTCTTGTTCATTGTTATGATGATATATCTTCCTGTTTTAACAAAAAAGATATTTCCAAAGTTTGGTTATGTAAAATATTCACAATATTTGCCATTTAATACCGTTTATACAGATGATTCTATGACGTTAACAGACGGAAGTATAATCAGGGTATATAAAGTTTCCGGTATTCAGACAAGTATGCAGGATGACGAGCAACGCGAAAAATTTTTAGATTTACGTTCACAATTATTTAATCAAATTCGTGATCCGAATGTAGTTTTGCGTTTTTATACAATGCGTGATGCAGTTGGTGAAAATACTGATTATGAGTTTGATCAACCAGTATTACAAAAAATATATGATAAATGGAAAGCGCAGGGTTTACGTATATTTACTAATAATTATTATGTAGTTTTATCTGTTGGTGGGGCAAATGCAAGAGAGAAATTAAATCAGTATGGGAATTATATAGAATCTATATTAGCTGCCTATAGACCAAGTGTTTTACGTAATGATTCACCTGATAATATGGCAAAGTTTTTTGGTCGCATGTTATCACCGATTTCAAAACCAACACCTATGGTTTGTAACCAAGATATATCAAACGTTGTAACTGTTGATGATGTAGAGTTCTTAAATAATGGTTTAATTCGTTATATCAGTGGCGGACGTCAATCGTTTGCTTCGGCGATTTCTTTTAAAATTTCACCAGATTATTTAGATGAAGATTTCTTTAATTCTGTTTATACGATACAGACAGAAATGATTTGTATGAATGCATTTCGTATAATGGGGGCTGCAGATATAGAATCAACTTTGCGTCAACGTAAAGCAACTGTTGAAGAAAAAGAAAGTTCGACAACTCAGCAGATTTCTGAAGCTGAATTCGCAATGGATGAAAATATTTCCGGTAATCAAAGTTTAGTTAATTATTACCCGTTGTTTTTAATTTTTGCTCCGACAATTGAAGAACTTGAAAAATATATTGATGAATTTAATAAAATTGCGGCTTCTTTTGGTGTGTCTCCGATGGTAGAATCTTTTGCCGCAAAAGTATCTTGGTTTGCTCAAATTCCAGGTTTTGACGTTTTCCCGCGAAGTTTTAAAATGTTGTCTCGTACAGCAGCTATAAGTATACCAATGTCAAGTACACCACGTGGTGTTACAAACTGTGATTGGGGTTCAGGACCTTTGGTTATATTTCCAACAGCCCAAGGAACACCATATCAATTTCAATTCCATGTATCCGACAAACCTGCTGCAGTTGCACATACTTTAACTATTGGACCTACTGGCGGTGGTAAAACTACTTTATTTAGTTTCTTAATAGCGCAATCTTTACGTCACAAGAAATTAAAAGCCTTTTTCTTTGATAGAAATAAAGGGGCAGAGATATTTACTTTGTCTGTTGGTGGAAAGTACATAACCATGCAAGGTAAAGATAAAAATAATAAAGTAGAAGATTCTTTTGAAACACATTTAAACCCACTTAAAATGCCGGATACGGCAGCAAATAGAGCTTTTTTACGTCGTTGGTTTGCGATGATTTCAGAACAAAATGATGTAAATTCTGCAGATGAAATTGCACGCGCAGTTTCTGTTAATTTTGATTATTTAAATGAAAATGACAGACTGTTGAAGAATCTTTGGGAAAGTTGCTTTTCTTCGTCTGGTAATATGAGACCGGCTTTAAAAAAGTGGGTGGATCCATTGCAATACGCTTACATATTTAATGAAACTTCCGATACATTGGATTTAAATTCTCGTTTAACTACATTTGATTTTACAGATATATTACAAGATGAAATTTTGGCACCTGCAGTAATTTCTTATATTTTACATAGAATTAATAATACGACAGTATCAGGTGGTAACCCATCTTTAATTATGATTGATGAAACTGCACCTATGCTTGAAAATAAAATGTTTAGAGATAATTTTATTACAGGACTACAAGAAGGACGAAAAAATCGTCAAGCATATATGGTAGCGTTCCAACGTGCAAACGTTTTAGATAAACTTGGAATAGGAGACGTTGTTCGTGGACAAGCTCAGACTGTTCTTTTCTTCCGTAATCCGGCAGCAGATACATCAGATTATCAATATTGGAATTTAAATCCACTTGAAATGGCGTTCATTCAAGGTAAAGCGTACCCTAATTTAAAAAGAGCTGTTTTATTATCAAGACCTGTTACTGGTGAATCTGTGATATTAAATACAGAACTTGGTGGTTTGGGTAATTTACTTCGTTTATTTGAATCTGGGCGTTCTTCGGTTTTATTAGCTGAAGAATTATATGCTCAATTTGGTAATAATTTTGTTGCAGAATATTTAAAAAAACAAGGTTCGGGTGATTTATAAAAAATGAAATCAAAGTTTTTTTGGGGGCTTTTTAGTGTTTTGTTTTTTTCGCCGGCTTTTGCCTATGATGATTGTCTGCCTTATAAATTTACCCCGAAAGTTGTTTTAGAAATACCTATCTGGACAAAAGAAGTTGTACAGCCTTTAAAATATATGGATTTATTACATGGTAACGTAAGTGCAACAATGGTTGATAATTATGATATTGTTGCTGATATAACTAATATAGAAGATGGTTATTGTGTTGCATTAAAATCTGTTTATGCCACAATTGGATATAGTAATTTTTTAGTTCAGATTGATATAAGAAATAAACCAGAAACTTGTTCTTATAATGCCGTTCTTGATCATGAAGATGAACATATTAGAGCTTATTTGTCTGTAATAGATGATTATAAAAAAGAATTACAAGATTCTATATATAGTGCGGCAGACTCAATTACACCAATATTTGTTCGTAATCGTGATGATATAGATGCTGCAATAACCGAATTAAATGCTGAATTACAAGCTCATCCTGATTTAATTTTGATAAAACAAAAAATAAAAGCTGCAGAAGAAATTAGAAATAAAAGAATAGATCAAAATAATACTGGTGAATCTTTTAAAAAATGTTTTGAAAAATGATAAAGGTGATGTGATGAAAAAAATAATATTTGTAATATTCGGTTTGTTTTTATCTGCATGTAGTGAAAATAAAGGTATAGAAGGAAAATGGGTTGAACCTATACCGGGTATGCCAGAAATACAACAAGGGTTTAATTTAGAGCAGGGTGGTGTTGCAGAATCAATAAATATGGCGACTTTACAGTATTATGCATGGGAAGTTAAAGATAATATACTTATTTTATCTGGTAAGAGTATAGGTAATCATCAAACGATAGATTTTACCGAAGAATATGAAATAGCAAGCGTTGATGATGGTAAATTGATATTAAAGAATGGTGATTTCGTTCGTGAATTTATAAGATGCACAGATTGTAAGTAAAATAGATTAAAAAAATTCATAAATATAGTATAATTTAATAAAAATTTTTGACAGTTTTTACAATATAAAAACACCTATAAAAGGTGTTTTTTAAATCTTGGTTGCGGAGTGTGGATTTGAACCACAGACCTTCAGGTTATGAGCCTGACGAGCTACCGGGCTGCTCTACTCCGCGATGAA
>CASEJM010000014.1 GCA_949288265.1 uncultured Pseudomonadota bacterium
CACGCCGGTTTAGCTCAGCTGGTAGAGCATCTCATTCGTAATGAGGGGGTCGTAGGTTCAAGTCCTATAACCGGCACCAGATAAAAATAAAAGAAGCCATAAATGTGGCTTTTTTTATTTTTAAAATTTTCCCATCAATATATTGTTATATGTGCTTAAAAAGCATAAAAAATACTGGAAATATATTTTTTTCTATACTAAAATTCTGGCACGATGAAACAAAAAAGCATAATTATTATAAAATAACTTGGCACCGCGCTTCTGCACGTGGCTGGGGCGCATAGGCGCCCGTTTTTTATAGTAATCAGAATATATGGAGTTTTTTATGTCATACCCAAAAACAGACCCAAAAGCAAATTTTCCAGAATTAGAACATCAGGTTCTGGAATTCTGGCGTAAAGACGACACATTTCATAAATCTTTGAATAAGACTAAACAAGGTCATCCGTTCTCTTTCTATGACGGTCCGCCTTTTGGTAACGGTTTGCCTCACTGGGGACATTTGGGTGTTTCTGCAATCAAAGATATGGTCGGACGTTATCAGACTATGTTGGGTAAACATGTCGTTCGTGAACTAGGTTGGGATTGTCATGGGTTACCCGCTGAAAACTCGGTTGAAAAAAAGCAGGGTAAACAAGCAAAAGATATCGTTGCAGAGCAGGGTATTGATGCATTCTGTGATATGTGCCGTACAGACGTTTTGACCTATACGAAAGAATGGGAAAAATTCATTGAACGTATAGGTCGTTGGGTTGACGTTGGTGAAGGTTATGGCTATAAAACCATGGATAAAAATTACATGGAATCTGTAATGTGGGCAATGAAAGAACTTTATAATAAAGGTCTGTTATATAAAGATTATCGTGTAAACCCATTTGATTGGAAACTTGGAACTGTATTATCTAATTCAGAGGCATCCAGTGAATATCAAGACGTTATTGATGATGCAATAACTGTGTGGTTTGAATTAGAAAATGGTGACCGTGTTCTGGCATGGACAACAACGCCTTGGACGCTGCCCGCCAATAGTGCGTTGGCGGTCAATCCAAATATGAAATACTTACGTATGAAGGATGCTGACGGCGCAATTTATGTCATCGCTGAATCTAGATTAAAAGCTTATGAAAAACAATTTGCAAATGCTGAAAAAATCGGTGACGTAGTCGGTAAGGATTTAGTGGGTTTACACTACAAACCTTTATTTAATTATTATGAAAATACATCTGATTTATTGTATCAAGTAATTCCGGCAGAATACGTCTCTGACGAAGATGGTACCGGTATCGTTCATATTGCCCCGGCTTATGGAGAAGACGACTTTTGGGCTGCAAAAAACATAGACCAAAAATTCCCAGTAATTTTGAACGTTGACGATTATGGTAATTTTACAACAGAGGTTAAAGATTGGGCCGGTGAAAATATTTTTGAAGCTAACCCAAAAATAATTCAACATCTGCGTGATAACGGTCATTTGGTAAAAAAAGAACAATATAAGCACAGTTATCCATACGGTCCACGCAGTAAAGAAAAGTTAATATATCGTGCAACAGATTCTTGGTATATTGATGTACCAAAAATCCGTGACGCTTTAATTGAAAATAATAAAAAGGTACATTGGACTTCCGCTGGTAATCGTTTTGCATCTTGGATAGAAGGCGCACGCCCATGGTCTATTTCCAGAAATCGTTTCTGGGGAACGCCACTGCCAATTTGGGAAAAAGACGGCGAATATAAAGTATTCGGTTCCATTAAAGAATTAGAAGATTTCTTTGGGGTAAAGATAGAAGACCTGCATAGACCAACATTAGATAAACTGACCAAAGACGGTTGGAAACGTATAACAGACGTTTTGGATTGTTGGTTTGATTCTGGCTCCATGCCGTTTGCATCGTTACATTATCCATTTGAAAACCAAGATAAATTTGAAGCAACTTTCCCAGCGGATTATATTATCGAAGGACAAGATCAAACACGTGGCTGGTTCTATAATTTGATGATTCTAGCAACTGCTTTGTTTGATAAACCTGCGTTCAAAGCTGTGTCTGCAAATGGTATGGTAGTTGATGAAAATAAAAAGAAATTCTCTAAATCATTAAATAATTTTGTTAACCCAGAAGAACAGATTGAACAATTCGGTGCGGATGCAATTCGCTTGTTCATCCAAGGTTCTAACTTTTTAAAGGCAGAACCTGTTCCTGTTGACAAAGAAGGTAAAGTTTTTGCCGAACCAACAAAGACGATTCTAACGCCTTTGTGGAACGCGTACCATTTCTTTACTTTGTATGCAAATGCAGGAAATATTACTGCACGTGATAATGCAGTTTCTGAAAGCGCATTAGACAAATACATCGTCGCAGAATTAAATGAATTAGTCTCTGTAGTTGGAGGTGCATTAGATGAATACAAACCAGATGTTGCAATCAAAGAATTTATCAGATTCTTAGATGTATTAAACAACTGGTACATTCGTCGCAGTCGTGAACGGTTCTGGGATGAAGATCAAGATGCATTTGATACACTGTATTATGTTCTGACCACGGTATGTCGTGCATTGGCGCCATTTGCTCCGTTTATTAGCGACTATATATACAGAAATCTAACAGGTGTAGAAAGCGTACACTTACAGTCTTTCCCTGAAGCAACAGAATACGACCATAAAATTGTAGAAGATATGCGTCGCGTTCAATTGGTTGTATCTGTTGGCAAACAATTACGTGAACAATATAAATTACGTAACCGTTTACCTTTAGCAAAGCTTACTGTCGCAGGTGCCAATCTAAAAGAATATGCAAGTATCATTCGTGATGAACTTAATGTAAAAGAAGTTGAATTTACTGATGATATTTCTGCGGTGGCAGATTCTTTCGTATATCTAATCACACCAAAAATCGGTGCAAGATTGGGTGGCGCATTAAAAGAAATCATACCTGCTGTTAAACAGGGAAAATATGAAATATCCGACGGCAAATTAAATGTTGATTCTTATTCTTTGAATAGCGATGAATTTGAAAAGCGTTTAACCGTAAAAGACGGTGTTACGGGTACAGCATTACCAGATAATACAGCCGTTGTTGTGCTAGACACAGAAATAAATTCTGAACTGATTGCGGAAGGTTTGGCAAACGATGCATTACGCTTTATCCAAGACACGCGTAAGACAATTGGGTTGGACGTTTCTGATCGCATAAATATGGAATACAGTGCAGATCCTGCACTTGCAAATGCGATTGAACAACACAAAGACCGTATTATGAATGAAGCGCTTATAAAAAAACTATCCCAAAGCGAAGAATGTGAGTATAATACAGAAATAGAAGGATATAAATTATCCGTTTCTATTACAAAAGCATAAAAAGGAGATTATTATGCATAAATTTATAACTTGGGTTTTATGGATAATATTACTTACGTTCATATTTTGTGCTGGTTTTTATATTGGTACTTTAGACATAAATTCAAATAAAATAAAAATATCTTCGCAATGTGTAGGTATCGGAGTTGAAAAAACTTTTTCTGCAAATTATGAACGTATCAATAACGACGTCATAAAAGATGAAAAAACAAATTCTGAAAAGTATACTACACGGTGTTTATGTTTTGCATCTAATGCAAAGTACAAAAACATGTGGGTAGATACCATTGAAATAAATGGCGATTCAGAAGAAAATGTAAAAAACACATGTAATACAGATTGCCAGAAAATTTGTGAAAGTAGATTAGAAAATTTTACGTTTTTAGATTAAAATGTCTTTAACACCGGAAATATATTTCAAACACGTTCCAAGCGTAGTTGATATGAGCATACGCAGTGAGCTTTATCATACCAACGAATTTACTTTTGCGGTGGCCGTAATTTTATCTGCACAGGCAACAGATAAAAAAGTAAACGAAGTAACCCCAGAACTATTTCGCATGGCACCGTCACCGGCAAAAATGTTGATGCTTGGTGAAGATGGGTTAAAAAAATATATTAAGGTTTTATCGTTCTTTAATAACAAAGCAAAAAGCATTATAGGGCTTGCGGCTGCATTAATGGATGATAAAAATGGCGCTGATGAACATTACAAATTTCCAAAAAAATATCATAATCGTGATACATTAATGAAACTTCCTGGAATAGGGCAAAAGACCGCAAACGTAATTATGAACGTATTATGGAACGCGCCAAACATAGGTGTTGACACACATGTTTTCAGAAATTCTCATCGTTATGGTTGGGTTGATACAGACGCAAACACTCCAGAAAAAGTTGAAGAACAATTATTAAAAATAATTCCGAAAAAATATCATCCAATTGTAAATCATGTTATGGTTTTACACGGACGCTATATTTGTAAGGCATTACATCCAAAATGCAAAGAATGTCCTGTTGCAAAATGGTGTAACGTCCCAGATAGAACTATATAAAAAAGCCGGAAAACACCGGCTTTTTTATTATTTATCACGAATTTTTGCTTTACACTTTTTTTCTACGTTTGCTATTACAGAATTTTGCAGATTTTGTAAATCATCTTCTGACATATTATCTGTAGGCGTAATAGTTATAGTAAATGCTATTGATTTTTTACCATTCCCCATATCAAAGGCATCAAATACTATCGCGCCAGTTATACGTGAATCCGTTGCAGTTGCACTGCCAACTAATTTTTCAGCAGGAAAATCAACGTCTACAATAAACGCAAAATCACGCGTAATTGGTTGAAAATCACTTATTATAGGTTCTTTTGGTTTACGCATACCAGGTAATTTTTCAACATCATCTACAATTGCAATGTTTACATTCGTTTTTATCTTCAATTTATGCGCAACAGATGGATGTAATTCGCCAAATTCCGCAATTTTATTTTTGCCCTGCATGATTGCACCATACCTAAACGGATGCGCCCAAAGAGGAGGATTATCTGTTGACACCGTAAAACTCTGACCATGCATTAACGCAACTAAATCAGCTTTTACATCATAGATGTCTGCTGGGCGATTCCTATGTTGCCAATGTTTTGGTGATGTATCACCGGTCCTTACAATACAAATCTGTGTATGTTGTTCACCGGGCATATCACCGTCAAACACTGTTCCTAGTTCAAAAATATTTAAATCAGGAAAACCACGTTTTTCATTTTCACCAACAAACCCCAATAAAGTTTCCAGTATACAATTTCTAGCCGTATTCATATTATTTATAATAGGATTTGTAATTTTCACTATCGGTTTATCGGATAACAATTCTTCTATCTTTGAATCACCAAAACCATAGGCTTTTGCTTCATTCAAACCGCGCGCGGCCAATTCTTGTTTTACATTGATATAAAAATCACGGTGTGGTGCAGAATCAGTCGGTTTATGCACTGCTGCCTTGGAAATATTATCATATCCATATATACGAATTAACTCTGATACTATATTTTCTGCAATTTCAATATTAACACGCGCAGGCGTTGGTGTTATAAACCAGATACCATTACGTTCAACTATTTTAAAACCTAGCTTGGTCAGAATTTCCCGCTGAACATCTGCGGGAATATCTATTCCCGTCTTAGCCAGAAACATATCAGTAGAATATTCAATGATTCTATTTTCGCTTGGTACTTTACCACCTATACCTGTACATACTATTTCACCGCCGCACACATCCATTATCATTCTTGCGGCCTTCGCCAAGGCTATACCAGTTATCGTTGGGTCAATTCCACGTTCATATCTGTACGAAGAATCAGTAGATATACCTAAACGTTTAGATGTTTTACGAACCGATACAGAATTAAAATATGCACTTTCTAGAATAATATTCTTTGTTTTTTCTGTTGTCATACCACGCGCACCACCGATGACACCAGCCAAAGCTAATATACCTGTATCGTCGGCAATTACCATATCAGTATTTTGTAATGTATGCTTATTACCAAATAAATCAGTAAATTCTTCACCTGCATCTGCCATTCTGACAGTTATGTTCCCATTAATTTCATCTGCATCAAAGCAATGCATTGGTTGCCCCATGTCATAGCAAATATAGTTTGTTGTATCTACGGGCGCATTTTTTGGGTTAATTCCAATTGCTGCCAAACGAGATTTTATATTTGGTTCACTTTGTTTAACCGTAATTCCGCGAATTTCACAGAACTGATATACTGGGCATTTATCTGTTTTTATATTAACTTTTCTTGCCCCAGAAACAGGTTTTAATACTTCGTCTTTTGGTACAATATATTCCCCCAACCCACAAGCAGATAAATCAAGTGCTATACCACGTACAGCTAGATAATCAGGACGATTTGGCGTGATACCAGCATCAAACACTATTTCAGAGTTTAATACAGGCGAACCTATCTTAGTCTTTTCTGGTAACTCGATTATACCGCTATGGTCATCATTTATACCTAATTCGCGACCACTGCACATCATACCATCTGACAAAACTCCGCGTAACTTACCGCTTTTTATTTCATGACCTTCTATTACACACCCAGGCGTAGCCAGCGCAGAAATCAATCCTTTACGAGCATTTGGTGCACCACATACAACTTGACGTAAAGTTCCAGTACCATCATCAACCTTTAATACATGTAAATGATCACTTCCCTCCACAGGCGTGCATTCTATAATTTTTGCTGCAATTGGTGTTACCGGAACAATTAAATCTTCGACTTCTAATCCCGTGCGAGTCAATGTATCAGCAATCTGTTCTACATTTGCAGCTGTTTTTAAATAATCTTTTAACCAATCATAAGTCCATTTCATTTTTTAACCCCCGTGATTAGAAACCAGCGTTCTTTAACCAACGAACATCACCATCAAACATTTTACGTAAATCATTTAAACCATATTTTAACATGGCTAATCTATCCCAACCGAAACCAAACGCAAAACCCTGATATTCTTCCGGATTTATATTGCAATTACGCAATACGTTTGGGTGTACCATACCCGCACCCATTAATTCTAACCATTTTTTACCTTGCCATTTCATATCAATTTCAATACTAGGTTCAGTAAAAGGAAAATACGACGGACGAATGCGTAATTCCAAATCATTAATATTAAAGAATCTTTTCAAAAATTCTTTCACATCACCTATCAAATCGGCCATTGTTACATTCTTATCAATGTATAAACCTTCTATCTGATGGAACATAGGACCATGCGTTGCATCCATTTCTTTACGATACGTAGCACCTATACCAAACATTTTTATTGGCGCACCCTTTTTTTCCATGCTGCGAATTTGTATTGCAGATGTCTGGGTACGCATTACGTTGCCGTTTTCTAAAAAGAACGTATCCTGCATATCGCGCGCCGGATGGTATTCTGGTGTATTCAAAGCTGTAAAATTATGCCAATCATCTTCAATTTCTGGTCCCGTCCACATTTCATAACCAAAAGACTCTAATATACCAGCGATATCCACCAAAGAACGTGTTATTGGGTGTAATGTCCCCGCGTTTTCAGGTTCTTTGTTCAAAGACACATCAAGCTTTTGTTTTTGTAACCCAGCCATCATTGCAGCATTTTCTAATTCCGCTTGGCGTATTTTAAATAACTCACGTAATTCTACGTTTTCACGGTTGATTGCAGCACGAGCATCGTTATCCATATTTTTCATTTCTTTTAAACGTGCTGTCATCGTACCATTTTTACCAAAAGTAGCCGTATATAACGCCTGTAATTCTTCTAATGTATTTATTTTTTTTATCTGTTCTTGCATAATTTTTACCTTAAATTAAAACAAAAAGCCGTCATAAGACGGCTTTATAATACAAAATAAATCACCTACCGCCAAGGCTTATTTAGCATC